>JBBQXR010000013.1:0-20207 GCA_038209455.1 Acidimicrobiia bacterium | reverse complement strand
CGTGGCGCGCGAGCCGGTGCTGTTCTCGGCCGCCACCGGTGGTGTGGTCCTCGAGGACCTCCCGCCCGAATCGCTCGCGATGATGCAGGACATGTTGCTGGCGATGGACCCGCCGCGGCACCTCAACTATCGACGCAACGCGTCGCCTCACTTCGCGCCGCGGGTCATGGCGCGGCTCGAGGACCGGATCCGCGAGATCTGTCAGGAGATCATGCGCGATGCGGCGGACCGCGAGGTCGACTTCGTGCACGACGTCTGCGCCAAGCTCCCGTCCCAAGTGGTAGGCGAACTCATGGGTATCCCTCGCGAGGACTGGCCCCGCATCCACGCGTGGTCGGAGATGAACTCGGGTGGCCAGGACCCCGACATCGCCTCCGGCTACGCGGCCGACGCGGCCATGGGTGCGACCGTCGAGATGGCGATGTACGCGATCGAACTCGCCGGGCGCCGGCGCGCCGAACCCACCGACGACCTCACGTCGCTCATGCTCGCGGTCGAGGTGGACGGCGAGCCGATGACCGACATCCAGTTCGGCAGCTTCTTCGTGCAACTCGTGACCGCAGGGAACGACACGACCCGCACGATGCTCTCCTCGGGACTGCTGGCGCTCCTCCAGCACCCCGGGCAACTCGCAGAGCTGCAAGCGGACCCGACGTTGATTCCCGGCGCGCTCGAGGAGATCCTCCGCTACGCGAACCCGCTCCACTACTTCCGCCGTACCGCCACCGCCGACACCGCGCTCGGCGGCGAGACCATCCGCACCGGCGACAAGGTGGCGATGATGTACACCTCGGCCAACCGGGACGAGAGCGTGTTCGTGCGGCCCCAGGAGTTCGACATCCACCGCGATCCGAACCCGCACCTGTCGTTCGGCACCGGGGAACATTTCTGTCTCGGCATCCACCTCGCGCGGCTCGAGGGCAGGGTGTTCTTCGAGGAACTGTTCGCGCACTTCTCCACCATCGAACTCACGGGCGTTCCGCGACGCCAACGCTCGAACCTCAACAACGCGCTGAAGTCGCTGCCGGTCAGCCTCGCCACGCACTGACGGTTATTGCGACAGCACCAACGCCACCAGGCCGGCGGTGACGATCGCGGCCGAGACCAGGCGGCGGCCGCCGAGACGCTCCTTCAGCAGCAACCAGCCGAGCGCGGCGCCGAGCACCACCGAAGACTCCCGCAGCGTCGCCACGTACCCGACCGGCGCGTACCGCACCGCGACCAGGACGAGCGAGTACGCAGTGGAGAGACAGAGACCGCTCACGGCATAGCGGGGCCAGCCCGAACGCAGCGATGCCCGAAACGCAGGCCCGCGTCCGCGCCGCAGACCCGAGATGGTCAGCGTCACGCCACTCAGCGCCGTGAGCACGATGCCGTACACGAACCCGTTCGCCGTGTGGCGCGCGCCGTCGGCATCGATCACGGTGTAGGTACCGATCAGCGCGGCGGTCACGAGGGCGTAGACCACTTCGATACGCGGCGTGCCGGGCCGGATGAGCGACGCCAGCCCGAGGGTCACCACGAGCAGCGCCGCCCATCCGGCAGGACCGAGGCCGTCTCCGAGTGCGACCGCCGCGAGCAACGCCGCGAGCAACGCGCCGCCGCCACGTGCCAACGGGTACGCAAGGGAGAAGTCGCCGTGGTCGTACGCCGCCACGAGCGCACGCACGTACACCACGTGGATGAGCGCGGACGGCACGAGGAACCACAGCGTCACCGCCGCCGGCATCCCGGTCCAGAAGAGCACCGGCAGCAGTACGACACCACCGAAGACGAACTGGCCCCACGCGGCGAGATCCCGATCGTCGGCGGTCTTGATGAGGAGGTTCCAACCGGCGTGGAGCAACGCGGCGACGAGCGCAAGCACCGTCGCGGTCACCATGGCCCTACCCTCTCCGCAGATCGTCGCACCGAAGCGACGATGTTGACCGGCCCCGCACCGAGCGAGCAATCTCGGCGGCCGAGTTCCGACCCAGCGTCACGACCGCAGCGAAGGCGACGACCACATGGCCGACATGGACCCCGAGACCCTCACGAAGCCGTGGCGGCGTGATCCGGCCGAGACCACCCCGGCGCTCGCCCGCTGGGTGGCGCACACGATGGGCGACGATGCGCGGGTCGAGGACGTCGGTGAGCCGGGCAACGGGATGTCGAGCGAGACCGCGCTCTTCACCGTCGTCCTCCCGTCCGGCGAGCGCGACCGTCTCGTCGCCCGCCTCGCGCCGATGCCCGACGTCTACCCCGTCTTCCAGAGCTACGACCTCGATCTCCAGCGGCGGTGCATGGATCTCGTCCGGGAGCGGACCACTGCTCCGGCACCGGTGTGTCGGTACCTCGAGACCGACCCGTCGTGGCTCGGGACGCCGTTTCTCGTGATGGAGCGGATCGACGGCGAGGCCCCGGCCGACGTACCGCCGTACGTCTTCGGCGGGTGGGTGATGGATGCGACCCCGGAGCAGCGGGACGCGCTGGTGGCCAACTCGGTGGAGGTGTTGGCACAGGTCCACACCATCGACCCCACCAACGCGGACCTCACCTTCATCACCGGTCCGCCGTCCGACGCGTCGGCCATGGACGCGCAACTGGCCGGTCAACGTGCGTACTACGAGTGGGCGCGTGACGGCGTGCAGTACCCGCTCATCGAGCAGACCTTCGCGTGGCTCGAGGCGAACCGCCCACCCGAGCCCGACCCGGTCCTCAACTGGGGCGACAGCCGCATCGGCAACATGCTCTACCGCGACTTCGCGCCGGTCGCGGTCCTCGATTGGGAGATGGCCACCGTCGGACCGCGCGAGGTGGACGTGGCGTGGATGGTGTTCCTCCACCGCTTCTTCCAGGACCTCGCGGTGAAGTTCGACATGCCCGGCATCTCCGACTTCATGACGCCGGAAGCGGTGTGCGCGGAGTACGAGGCCCGCACCGGGTACGCGCCGCAGCACCTGCACTGGTACGAGGTCTACGGCGCGCTGCGATTCGCGATCGTGTCGGTCCGAACGAGCACCCGCGGGATGGCCTACGGCCAGATGGAACAGCCCGACGACCCGGACGACCTGATCATGTTCCGCTCACTGCTGACGGACATGATCGGCTGAACCACGAGGATCGACGACCGCGTACCAGCAGTCGAACTCGATCGGAATCGGCGTCGCGGACGAAGACGCGAACGAAGGCGCGAAGCGTTCCCGACACCATCGCTCGATGTCGTGCCGATCGTGACCCGTCGCGATCCCACCGACCACGTTGGTCTCGGTCATGAGGTAGCGCAGGTAGTCGGCGCCGGTCATCGTCACCGTCTCGACGAACGTCGCGTCCGTACGGAGTGCGAAGCCGGCGGCACCGAGTACCGCGGAGTCCACGGGATGCCGGTTCGCGACCGGGCGGGGCCACCGTTGCGCGAACTCGTCGTAGGCCGCGGTCAGGGTCGCGTCCCCCACCGTCCGCCGCCCGGTCGAGAAGTCGTACACGATCACCACACCGTCGGGAACCAGCACCCGGCTCGCTTCGGCTCGGAACGTCGCCAGGTCCATGAAGTTGAGTGCGCCGGCCGCTACGAGCGCGTCGACCGCACCCGAGCGGATTGGCAGCGCGAGCCCGGACCCGACACAGAACCGAGCGTCGCGATGACGCCGGGCAGCCCGCGTGACCATCGCGACCGCCGGATCGAGTCCGGTCACCGAATCCGACCAGGGCCGGACCGCCGCGGTGGAGGCTCCGGCGCCGCAGCCGACGTCGACGACTGTCCGCCCTCCCATCGCCGTCGACCAGTCGAGGACGCCGGCGACCCGCTCCATGATCGGGCCGTGCAGCGCCGGGCGGGCCGAGTCGTAGCCGTCGGCGATCGCCTCACCGTCGAAGAGGTCGCCCCCGAAAAGATCCACGCGACGCCACAGTAGGAGCGGGCACTCGACGGCACCGCCACCCGCCCGTAGTGTCGCCCTCCCCCACTCAAGGAGTCCCCCCAATGGCGACCGAAGGCCTCGAACAAGCAATGGCGACCACCCGTGGTGTGCTCGCGAACGTCACCCCCGACCAGTTCGACGCGTCGACTCCCTGTGCATCGTGGGATGTGCGGGCGCTGGTCAACCACATCGTCGGCGGGAGTCACTACTTCGCGTCGTGCGTCAACGAGGGCAAGCACCCCGCGGAGGCCAATGACACCGATTACACGCAGGGCGACCTCCTCGGCGCGTACGACGAAGGCATTGCCGCGGCGGTCGCGGCGTTCAACGCGCCGGGCGCACTCGACAAGATGATCGAGCTGCCCTTCGGCACGTTCCCGGCAACGGCATTCCTCGGCCTGGCCACCACCGACCAGTTCACCCACGGCTGGGACCTCGCCCGCGCCACCGGTCAGAACTCGGATCTCGCCCCCGAACTCGCATCGCAGCTCCTCCAAGGCGCCAAGGCGATGATCCCCGACCAGTTCCGCGGCCCCGACGGTCAGGCTCCGTTCGGTCCCGCGCACGTCGGCGGGGCCACCTCGGCCGATCAGCTCGCCGGGTTCCTGGGCCGGACCGTCTGACCGCACCATGGTGAGTGTCCCCGTCATCGATGTCGCGCCCCTGATCGACGGGCGCGACATCGACGGCGTGGCGCGCCGGATCGACCGAGCGTGTCGCGAGGTCGGGTTCTTCTCCGTCGTCAACCACGGCGTCGATCCCACGCTGTGCACGCGCCTCGAGACGCTCGCGCGCGAGTTCTTCGCGCGTTCGACACCGGAGAAGGAACGGGTCGCGATGACCCACGGCGGTACGGCGTGGCGCGGTTGGTTCCCGCTCCACGGCGAGTTGACCTCCGGCGCGCCGGACCACAAGGAGGGCTACTACTTCGGCCGCGAACTCTCACCGACCGACAGTCGGGTCGCCGCCGGTGTGCCACTCCACGGTCCGAACGTCTGGCCGGACCCGCCCGCGACACTGCGCACGACGGTCCTCGAATACCTCGCCGCGCTCGAGCGGTTGGGGCAGAGCCTCACGCGAGCCATCTCGGTCGGTCTCGGCCTCGAACCCACCACCTTGGGTGACCGGTGGTTCACCGAACCGGTGATCCTCCTTCGACTGTTCCACTACCCCACCGCGACCGTCGACGCGCCGGAGTACGGCGTCGGCGAGCACACCGACTACGGGTTCCTCACCATGCTCTGGCAGGACCGTACCGGCGGACTCGAGGTGCGCGGCCCCGACGGTTGGGTCGAGATCCCGCCCGACCCGGGTGCGTTCGTCTGCAACATCGGCGACATGCTCGATCGCCTCACCGCCGGGAAATACCACTCGACGGCGCACCGGGTGCACGCCCCGACCACCGGTGACCGGATCTCGATCCCTTTCTTCTTCGATCCCGACTGGGACGCCCGGATCGACGCGCTACCCCACGTGGGCGCGCCAACGGACGATCGTTCCCAGCGTTGGGATCACACCAGCGTCCACACCTTCGAGGGCACGTACGGCGAGTACCTCCTCGCCAAGGTGGCCAAGGTCTTCCCCGGTCTCGGGGCATCCGTGCTCACCGCCGACCAACCGACCTGACTCGGCGACGCGGACGCCGACCAACGGTGTCATCCGTCGCCGGCGAGTTCGGTGAGGCTCGCGAAGACGGCCCGGCGGAGATCGACCGGCGCCCGATCCGCACTCGGCTCCGACACCTCGATCGGCGCGGCTGACCGGTCCGCGGCCTGGACCGGCGGCTCCGATCGTGGTGCCGGGTCACGTGCGACCGCCGGTTCGTCCGGGCTCGGCTCCCGGACGTCGATCGAGCGGGGCGGCGCGGCCGGCAGCTCGGCCGGGACTGCGGCCAAGGTCGCTTCGAGTTCGAGCACGCGGGCCCGGGTCACGTTGAGAGCATCTTGCAGTTCGTGCTCACGCTCCCTCCGACCGCTCATGTCGGCGTCGAGCGCCTCGGCTCGACGCCGGGCGGCCTCGAGTTCGTCGGTCAGTTCGGCCGCGGCCGTGGCGTGCCGGTCGCCGAGCGCGACGAGCTCGGCTTCGACCGTGGCCAGCCGGGCCGTCACGGACTCTGCGTGGCTGCGGTGTGCTGCGACCGCCCGCTCGGCCGCCGCGCGGTCCTCGGACCGGTTCGCGCTGAGTTCCTCCGCGCGCGCCTGTACTGCACCGAGCTCCGTGGAGAGTCGCTCGAGACTCTCGGCACGGGTGCCTTCCTGGCGGACGAGTTCGTCGCGTTCTTCCCGCACGCTCGCGAGTTCCCGGTTCAGGTCTTCGAGGCGCTGGAGCAGATCACCGCGTTCCGCGTCGACCGACACACGTTCCTGGTCGAGATCCGCGATCCGCGATTCAGTCGCGTCGAAGTCCCGATTGCGTTGCTCGAGTTCGAGCGTGAGCGAGTCGGCCTGCGCCACTGCCACGTCACGCTCGGCCCGCGCCGTCGTGAGCGAACTCTCCGCCGTGGCCACCGCGGCCTCCACCCGTTCGACGGTGGCGCAGGCCTCGGCGAGTTCGGTGGCCAGATCCTCCCGCTCCACGTGCAGGGCCGCCAACGCACCTTCGGCGAGATCACCGGTCTCGGTGCGGAGTTCCAACTCCGACTGCACCGACGCCAGGGACTCGCCGAGCGCGTCGCGCTCCGCGACGGCGCCGTCCATGCGGACTTGGAGATCCTCGACCAGGGCGTCCCGCTCCGCCACCTGCCGGCGCAGCTTGTCGGTCCGGTCGACGGCCTCACCCAGCTCCGCGGTGGTCGCGGCCAGCGCGGCATCGAGTTGGTGCACGCGTTCTTCCTGTGATCGCAGGTCTCCTGCGAGCTGGTCCGCTCGCGCCATCGCCGACTCGAGTTCGGCCGCGGTCGCGGCGTGGACCGCTTCCAGGTCGACGGCGTGTTGACCATGCTCGGCGATCGCGCCGTCGAGTTGGGCCTCGAGGGCCGCGACCGTCTGCGCGTGGTCGCGCTCGTCCTGTGCGACCTGGCGTTCGAGGTCGGCCACCCGGGCCTCGTGTCGCGCCAGCGCGTCACGCAACTCGGCGACGTAGACGTCCAGTTCGCTGCGGGCGCCGTCCACGTGCTCCAGCTCACCCTCGGTCGCCTGCCACCGAGCCTCGGCTTCGCGCTGGGCCGCCACGGCGAGGTTCAGATCTGCTTCGAGCCGCTCGGTTCGTTCAGCCAGATCGGCCGCTCGCCCGATGGCCGCGTCGGCCTCCTTCCGGGCATCGGCGAAGGCCGACTGCATGTCGGTGAGCACTCCGTCGGCATCCTCGCGACGGGTGGTCATCGCCTCGAGCTGCGCGGACATCGTTTCGAGTGCCGCGGTCGTCGCCTCGAGCTGGGCCATGACCTCGGCGACGCGGGCCTCGGCGGCGGCCGCGCGTTCCTGGGCCGCCACCACCTCACCCGCCACCGCTTTGGTCGCCGCCTCGGCCGCCTCGATCCGGTCCGAGGTGGGGTCCATGTGCTGTTCGGCTTCCAGTGCGAACAGTTTCGCGAGCGCGGTCGAGAGTTCCTCGCGGGCGGCATCGAGGTCGGCGCGGGTCGCGTCGAGGGATTCCACCGTCGAAACCCGTTGGCTCTTGACCGAGTCGATCTCGTCCCGCAACTCGTTGGTCCGGGCCTCGGCCGACTTGGCGCGCGCCACGGCCACTGCGAGTTCGTCGCGGAGAGCACGGACGTGGAGCTCCTCCACGCCGTCGTCACCGACCGGACGCGGACCACCAGCACTGGTCGCCCGGTGCAGCACTTCGGTCACGCGCTCGAGCCGACGCTCAGCGTGCATCCGCGCGTCGCTGACGCGCTGGAGCTCGAGGCGTGCGGAGTCCCGCTCCCGGAGCGCTTCGAGCAGTCGCTGCCGGTGGGCTTCGCCTGCGGCCTCTCGCTCCGCCAGCTGGGTCTGGAGTGTGCGGTATCCGGACCCCGACGACGGGGACGTCGCCGCCACACTCGCGACTCCCGAGAGCCCGCTCGGCTCCGGAGCCGTCGCCGGTTCGGCCGCCACGGTCGCCGCTGCGCCTTCGACCCGGCGGCGCTCCTCCTGGGTCGCCCGGTAACGGGCCTGGGCAACCAGTCGCTCGTGCTCGGACCGTTCCTCGAGCATGGTCCTGCGGAGCGCCGCGAGTTGCTTCTCGGTCGCCACCCGCTCCGCGGCGATCTGCTCCAGCGCGGCCCGCTGAGCCCGCGCCACCTGCCGCGCTTCTTCGACCGCCTCGGCATTCGCACGGACGGCCGCCTCGAGATCGGCAGCGCCCTTCTTGCCCCGGCCACCGGCCGGAACCTTGATGATCTCGCGACTGAACACGGGCGCCGCCGGTAGCTTCGGGGCGGTGCGGCTCGCGACCATCTCGTCCAACGTCAACTTGGTCGGTGCTGGAGCCGCTTCGTTCGCACTCAACCGTGACCTCTTTCGACGGTGTTCGGCCGGTTCTTTCGTTTCGACCAAAGGTGACCGGAAACTTGACTGTTTCGGAATTTCTTCCGAGAAAGGCCGTCAATGACCGATTCACTCCGTCATCCCGAATGGGTGCGGCGGCTCAACCTCTTCGGTGAGGCCGTCGGCGATCCGCGGATCCTGATCGACCTGGACGCCGACGAACTGCTCGCGCAGGCCCGGGCATCGACCGGCCTCGACGACGAGGGCGCCGACGACTGGCCCGGGTGGGAGCAGACCTTCCGGGAGTTCGTCGCATCGGTCGACGCGGAGTCGAATCTCCACTACCTCGGACGGGTGCTCACCCGCGCCGAACTCGTGCGGATGCTCCAGACGTGGCTGCGGCTCCAGGACCATTGGGCGCGCACCCCGGCGGTGCTCGTCGAACCGGTCGTGGCACCGCTCTTCGTTGTCGGGCCGCCCCGCACCGGGACGACCATCCTGCTCGAGTTGCTCGCGCTCGATCCGTCGCTGCGAGCCCCCGTCGCGTGGGAAGCCGTGCAGCCGCTGCCCCGGCTCGACGACCCGATCGCGGATCGCGCCGAGCGTCGCCGCCTCGCGGAGAGCGAGCAGGAGTTCTGGGCCGACATCCATCCCGAGTTCATGACGATGCACGAACTCGCGTCCGACCTGCCGTGCGAATGCGTGCACTTCCTTGCCTACGACTTCGCCGGCCCCTACTGGTCGATGCAGTACGACACCCCGAGCTTCACCGGGTGGCAACTCGAGAACCTCGACACGCTGGCCCGTGTCTACCGACTGCACCGCCGCATGCTGCAGACGTTCCAACACGCGGGCGATCCCTCGGCACCCGTCAACGCGTCGAACCCGCGTCGCTGGCTGCTCAAGTCACCGGCGCATGTGTCGACGTTGCCGCAACTCTTCGCCGAATATCCGGACGCACTGGTGATCCACACCCACCGCGATCCGCGGAAGTTCATCGCGTCGCTCGTGAGCCTGCTCGGGGTCCTGCGCTTCATGCGCAGCGACTCGGTCGACGTGAAGGCGCTCGGCCCCATCCTGGAGTTGACGTACCAGATGTTCCTCGAGGGCGCGATCGCGCAGCGGGCCGACGGTTCCGTTCCCGCGGACCAGATCGTCGACTCACATTTCCTCGACCTCATGGACGATCCGGTCGCCAACCTCCACGGCCTGTACGAACAACTCGGTCTCGACTGGCCCGCCGGCCACGACGCACGGATCCGGGACTACCTGGCCACGAAGCCCCGGGCCAAGCATGGCGCGCATACCTACACGTTCGAGTCCGTCGGCCTCGACGAGGACCACGTGCGCGCCACCTTCGCCCGCTACGTCGCCCACTACGGCATCACCGAGGAATAACCGTCTCCGGTCAGGCAGTCAGGGAGTCGACGGGGACGACGCTCGCCTGAGGGGTCTCGATCGGGCCCTCCGGGAGCATGAACCGCCAGAACACGAGACCGAACCACTTGCCCTCGGTGTCGATCCAGTTGGCCACGCCCGGGTTCTCGTGCGAGATCACCACCGTGAACCATCCGTCGTCGTCCAACTGCATCTGCTTGCGGTTGAGCGACACCGACCGGTGCACGTAGTCGTAGGTCTGGAGGTAGCGGTTCCAGAGCATCACGTTGGCGCAGCGGCACTCGGGCCACCGGGCGCGCATGACCAACGCGTCGTCGGGACCGAGGACATACGGGCCCATGGAGTACGCGGCGTCGATGGCGGCGAGCGGATGGTCCGACGGCGTGCACGGCGGCGGGAACACGTTGGGTTCGGTGGAGACGAAGGCGGGCTGCACGCGTGACCCGGGCGGGCCCATGCCGACGGTGCGTGAGGAGACGTAGTTGGCGACCCGCCGGAGTCCCGCCGCGACCGACGCGTCCGACGGCGGGGGCGGCGGCTCGGTGTTCCCGATCACCTCGACCGCAAGCTTCACGTCCCGCGCGGGAGCGGCACCAGGTGACCACAACTCTTCCCAATAGTGGCGCGACGTGATGCGCGTGGTGGCGTCGGTCAGCGGCATCCAGTTGCGATCCTGCGCTGCGCCACCGAGGGTCAGCGCGAAGTTGCCGTCGGCATCGACGTCGAACTGCGTGTCGTTGATGATGCCGCCGGTGCGATCCGGGAAGCCGCCATTGCCACCGCCTTCCTCCAACGTGAAGCTCGTGTAGATCGCGCCGTCGGTGTTGCCGGTGACGCGGTACCGGTACGCGTTCGAGACCGCGGTGTCGAAGTAGATGGCGTCGGCGTTGTCGCCGAGGCTCTTTCGCGTGGAACTGACGATGGGCCGGAACACCGGAGTGGTCGGGTCGTCCTCGAAGTGCCCGAGCAGCCCGCCCTCCAGCAGGTGCGCGACGGCACGCAGCGCGCCTGCAGTGTCGTCGGCACCGGCGATACCCCACTCCTCGCCGGCGTACCGGTCGGCCACTTCACCCAGCGTCGCGAGCAAAGCTGCGAACGCGGTTCGGCTCTCGCTGTCGTCCATAGCCATGGTCACCTCCGGGGGACGGATGCTTCGTCTACCACTCCGCACAGCGCGGTGACGATCAACGCGATCACCGCCGCTCTCGCGGCGGCATCGTCGGCGGTCGGTGGTGATGGATCGCGGTGCCGGTGCCGCGCCCACCAGGTGGTCGTCTCGATCACGAATCGCGCGGCCACCTCGGGTGCGACCGTCGGGTCGAGCCCGACGGGCTGCGAACGCTCGAAGTACGTAGCGAGCTGTTCGAGCAGACGGTGCCGGACTCCGCGGTAGAACAGCTCGGCCAGATCGGGCGCGTCGATCGCACAGCGTTCCATCGCGTCGGCCGCCCTCCGGGTCTGCGCCAGGAGATCGAACAGCTCACCGACGATCACACCCAACTCGGCGGAACGATCCGCAGAACGCTCGGGGGAGGGCTGCCCGGCGGACAATGCAAGTTCGAGTGCCGGCACCCGAATCCGGTCCGCGAGCGTGGCGTCGACCGCCGCGAGCAGTGCGGCGCGATCGGACACGGTGACCGGCAACGGTCGGTCCTCCGCGATCCCACCGAACGGGTACTCGGCGCACAAGAGCAGCAGCGCGTCCTTGCCGGCCACATAGTTGTAGAGCGTCCCGACCGAAACGCCGGCGACGCGCGCGATTTCCGCCATCTGCGCATGGAGGTACCCGGACCGTCCGAACACCTCGGTCGCGGCGTCGACGATGGCGGCGAGACGTTGGGGGCTGCGGACAGGCGGCATCGGGATGCACCGTAGGGGGTCGGGACTGCGAAGATCCGTTACGATAATGAATCGCTCATTCTATTTACAGGGACTGTGGCCAATGGCTCGATTCATACTCCGATCGAAACGCTCGTCCCGTCGTCTCCTCGCCCGCCGCACCCGGGGCGGGGCCGTCGCGACCGGCGTCGCCCCTGTGGTGACGATGGCGGTGACGACGATGGTCGTGGCGACGATGGTGATGACGGGCTGTGCGACGGCCTCGACCCGATCCCCGGCGCCCCACCCGGCGGGCGCACCCTCGGGCGGGCCGATCGTCCGTGTCGACCAACCCGCGCTCGAGGCCATCGCGGAGCAGTACCGAACCGCATGCCAGGCGCCCGGCGCGGCGGTGAGCGTACGGACCCGCGACGGTGCTGACCACGACGCGATCGCGGGGACACTCGCGCCGGGTATCGCCCTCACCCGTGACCGCGAGTTTCTCGCCGGGAGTGTGACGAAGCTCTTCGTGACGACGGTGGCCTACCAACTCGTTGCCGCGCACCGACTCTCGCTCGACGCCACCGTCGACGAGTTCCTCCGCGGTTGGCCGCGCGGTGACCGCGTCACCGTCGCGATGCTGTTGGGGCATCGCAGCGGCATGGGCGACTTCGGGAACGACCTCGGCGCTCAGCTCACCCAACTCGTGCTCGCCGATCTCAGCCGCACGTTCAGCTACGCGGAGGTGCTCGATCTCGTCAAGGCGGTTCCCCCCGTTGCCGCACCGGGCGCGACGTACCACTACTCGAACGCCAACACCATCGTGCTCGGCGCGATCGTGCAGCGCATCACCCACCAGTCCCTGGGCGCATCGATGCAGCGCCGCATCATCGGACCGCTAGGTTTGCATCACACCATCTACGGACCGGATCGACTCGCCGCCGCCAACGCCATCCTCTTCCATGGACTGTTCGACGTGTCCGGCACCGGAACACCGGTCGACATCGGTGATTTCCCGCGCGCAGCAGCCCTCACTGTGGATCCCGCGGGTGCCGGACTCTTCTCGAATCTTCCCGACCTCCTGACGTTCACCCATGCGTTGTTCGGTACCAACATGCTGCTCCACCCGAGGGAGCAGGCCGACCTGGTTCGGTCGGTGAGCACGCTGAACGCGTCCGCACTCCTGCTCGGTCGGCGGTTCCGTGTGAGCGGTCACGGCGGCGTCGCGCCGGGTGCGCAGACGATCGTCGCCTACGACGCGACCGGGAGGACGACCGTCGCGGTCTGGTGCAACCGGCTCGATCCCGGCCCGAGCGAACTCCTGCCGTCGGTCCTCGCCGCGAAGTCGGTGTTCGAACTGGCAGATCGCCCCGAACCGCGTTGACGCGCAGCGGGACGAGCACCTGTCCTACTCTCCCGCCATGCCCATCGACATCGAACCGCTGATCGACGCCGCCTGTACCGAAGCCGGCGCCGACGATTTCGGTGAGGACACGTGGCGGGAAGCGCTCGACGTCCTCGTCGACGCAATCGATCGCGAAGCCGAACTCAATGCCATCGGCGAGGCGATGGTCCCGGGTGAGATCACGGGCTATCTGCGCGACCGGCTCGGCATCATGGCGTACCGCGACGCACACCCCGACGTGGCGGCGGTCGACGTGGTCCCGCCGATCGTCATCGTCGGTCAGGGTCGCACCGGCACCACCATCCTTCACGACCTCCTCGCGCAGGATCCCGCCAGCCGCGTGCCACTCACGTGGGAGGTGGACGCCCCGTGCCCACCGCCGGAGACCGCCACCTACGGCACCGACCCGCGCATCGCGCAGGTGGACGAGACGCTGGCGATGGTCGACCTCGTACTCCCCGGCTTCCGCGCCATGCACCCGATGGGCGCGTCACTCCCCCAGGAGTGCGTGCGCATCACCGGGTCCGAGTTCCGGTCGATGATCTTCCCGACCGCGTACCGCGTGCCCTCGTACGGGCGCTGGCTCCTGCACGAGGCCGACATGGGCCCCCTCTACCGCTGGCACCGAATCTTCCTCCAGCACCTGCAATCGCACCACCCGACCGACCGGTGGGTGCTCAAGTCGCCCGGTCACATCTGGTCACTCGAAGCACTGCTCGCGGAGTATCCAAACGCGCTCCTGGTACAGACCCACCGCGACCCGTTGCGGATCCTCGCCTCGATCTCGTCGCTCGTCGCGAAGTTGCGCGAACTCGCCACCGACCGCACCACGATCCCCGAAGCCGCGGCGGAGTTCGCCGAGTACATCGTCGAGGGGCTCGATCGTTCGGTCGACGCTCGGGAGAGCGGCGCGGTCGATCCTTCTCGCGCGGTTGATCTCCAGTTCGCCGAGTTCATGCGTGACCCGTTCGGCACCATCGGCGCGATCTACGACGCGCTGGGCCTCGACCTCACCGCCGAGACCGAGAGTCGGATGCGTGCCTTCCTCGCCGCGAACCCGCAAGGCACCCACGGCGCGCACACCTACACGTGGGCCAACACCGGCCTCGACGAAGGCGCATGGCGTGAGCGGGCCCAGCGCTACCAGGACTACTTCGACGTCCCGTCCGAACCGTTGACGTAACGCACCGGGTCGAGCAGCCCTATCGTGCGGACACCCGAACCGTCCTCGTCGGCCGGCACGACGAGCACCAGACCGTCGAGCGCCTGGAACGGTGCGAAGGAGGTCATCGGCGATGGACGTCGACTCCACGACTGTGCCCCGGGCGGCAACACGAGCAGCGACTCCCCGGGCCCGCGGTGTGGATTTCCGACGCTCACGACCTTCGTGCCGTGGATCGACGCGATCGAACCGATTTCGTAGCTGCCCGCCGTGCCCAACGGTGGGAGTTCGAGCCAACGACCGTCCTGCGGTTCGTACCAGAGGCCGCCTGCGTTGATTCCCGACCCGAGGAACACGGGAAAGTACGCAGCCTGTCCCGCGGCGCACACGACGGGTTCGGAATCTGCGCCCGTCGACGCCGGCTTGGGCGTCGGCGACATCGCGTTCCACGTGTCGGATCCGAGATCCAGGTGCGAGACCAGGAGCGGCGAGGCCACCGCCTCGGGATTCGGGTGATGCTGCGTGCGATCGGCGAGCACCTGACCCGTCTGGATCGCGACGATCGCGCCCGAGACGGCGCAGATGGTGTCCGTGCCCGGGAACGCCGGGACAAATCGCCAGGACTTTCGTTCGGTGTCGTAGATGAGCTGCTCCCGGCCCGGGTCACCGGTGTCGGTCCCGAAGAGCGCGGCACGCCCGGTCCAACCCTCCCCGAATGGAATGAGCAGGTACCGATCCGGTCGCCCATCGAGTGATCGCCACGAATGGGTCGCCGAGGTGTACGCGGCCGCCGCGATCTCCGGGTGCTTGCACTGCGCGTCGTAGATCGTGTCGAGATTCTCCTGCACTTCACACGGCATTCCCACGACGACGACCTCGGCGCCGGTCCAGACGCCGGCGGCGTAATAGAGCGCGCGGTCGAATGGCGCGTTGGGCATCTGCGTCCACTCGCCCTTCTTGACGTCGTAGTCGGCGCCGTCATTGCGCGGGATGAGGCGCCCAGCCTCCGAGCGTTGACCGCCGAACACGACGACGTGATCTCCTGCGGCGACGACCATCGCCGACTGCCGCGTCGGCAACGGGACCTTGATCTCCGCGAATCCTGTGGTCAGATCCGCCGGCGAGCGCGTCACGTGACCCGTCGGCGCCTCCGACGAGCACGCGGCGCACACCAACGCCACGACCATCACGACCCCGACCGTCACTCGCAACCGCATCGCATATCCCCTGATCGAGCCGTCACAGCCTGCCACCCGATCAGCCCACAACACCGTCAGCGTTTGTCACTCGGAGGACGGTGGGCGTCGTCACGCTGACAAACGCTCGGGGCTGGGGGTGAAGCGAAGCGGGGGCGTCAGCGGGGGTCGGGGGCGGCGGCGAAGAGGCTGGGATCGATGGTGATGTAGATGGCCTTGCAGGTCGCGACGACCACACCGTTCGCGGTGGCCTCGGCGGAGATGAAGAGCTTGCGGCGCTCCTGGCCGTCGAGGCGGGCCCGCATCTCGATCGGCGTCTCGATCGGCACGGCGTTCACGTAGCGCACCGTCAGTTCGCCCGTGAAGGCCGGTTGACCGATGCGACCGATGATGAAGCCGGTCACGTCGTCGAACGTCGCGGCCACGATCCCGCCGTGAGCGCGTCCGGGCGGACCCTCGAAGCCCTTGCGGAAGAACACCTGCGCGACGACCTCGTCGCCTCCGGGCTCGACCTTGATGTCGACGGCGGTCGGATTTGCGAGCCCCGCGACGGCACGGTCGTTGAAGCCGCCCGCCGCGATGCCGACCGGGAAGGTGCCACCGTGGGCCTCCCGCGCCGCCTGCATCAGCGCCATGCGGTCGCGGCGCGGCGCAGTATCGAGCATCGCGATCAACTCGTGGGTGTGCGCCTGGATCCGCGCGTAGGCCTCGTCGTTCGCGGGCTGCGCGCGGACGAACGCGTGGACGAGGTCGCGCAGTGCGTCACTCGCGGAGACACGCGCCTCCTCGAGCAAGGTGCCGTCGTCCTCGGAAGGCCCGCTCATGACCCGACCGTCAGTACGGTACGGATGCCCTCGCGACGACGCATCGAGTCGAGCGCGGCTTCGGTGTCGGCGAGTGGGAGACGTTGCGTGATCATGCCTTCGAGATCGAGGCGTCCCGCTTTCCACAACGCGAGCAGCCGCGGGATGTCACGGGCGGAGTGCACCGAGCCGAGCAGACAGCCGATCAGCTTCTTCTCGGAAGCCGTGAATCCGACCACCATCGGGACGGTGATGCCCTGATCGAGCGGCGGCGCGCCCACACACACGATCGTGCCGCCCGGCCGGGTCGCCATGATCCCTTGCTCGATCAGCGACGCCTGCCCCGCAGCCTCGAACGCGTAGTCGACGCCGATCCCGCCGGTGAGGTCGAACGCCATCGAGATCGGATCGTCGGTGCCGGGATCACACACGTCGGTCGCACCGAAGCGCAACGCCGCGTCACGCCGTTCGGCGACGGGGTCGACGACGATGACGCGTGCCGCCGCCGCCAGCCGCGCGCCCTGCGTCACTGCGATCCCGATGCCACCGGCACCGAGCACGAGCACGGTCGCGCCCTCTTCCACCTGCGCGGTGTTGAGCACCGCTCCGACGCCGGTCTGCACCGCGCACCCGAGCACGCACGCAACTTCGAGCGGGACATCGGCGTCGACCTTCACCACGCCGACCTCGGGCATGATCGCCCGCTCGGCCCACGCCGCGGTGGCGAGCCCGCGGTACACGATCTCACCGTTGCGGGAGAGCGGACTCGTGCCGTCGGGCAGCAAGTTGGAGAACAAAGACGCGCCGTACACCGAACACAACGTGGGCTGGTTCCGGGTGCAGAAGTAGCACTGCCCACACGCGGGCAGCGGCGTGAGCACCACCTTGTCGCCCGGGACGACCGACGTCACATCGTCACCGATCGCCTCGACCACACCTGCGGCCTCGTGCCCCAGCACGACGGGCATGGGTGCAGGGAACGAGCCGTCGACCACCGAGAGGTCGGAGTGGCAAACCCCACACGCGGCAATCCGGACCAGCACCTCGCCGCGGCGCGGTGCCCGGATGTCGATCTCGTCGATCACCACGGGGGTCTGGGCGGCTTCCAGGACTGCTGCGCGCATTGACGTCGTCTCCCCGGTCGTTGCCAGAATCTCGAACTGCGGGAGCGTATGTGCTCGCACCGTCGGACGCGGTCTACCGTCAGCCCCATGACCACCTCCGAGACACCTCGCCGCGTCGCGCTCATCGCCGACGGCAGCTTCTTCGTCGGTCCCGCCATCGCACGCGTCCTGGCCGAACGCGGTCACGACATCGCCATCGGCAATCCCCATGAGGGCCTGGTCGACGAACTCGAGGCGCTCGGAGCGAAGGTTGCGGTCATCGACGCGCCGCGCGACCTCGCCGATCCGGAGGCCGCCCCCGCACTCGTGGCCGGTGCCCTCGACGCCTTCGGTCACATCGACGCCGCGTGCGCATTCTCGGGCCTGATCGTGATCGGACGGTTCACTGAATCGACGCTCGACGATCTGCACCAGGTGACCCGCGGGTGCATCGAGGCGCCGTACCACTTCCTCCGGGCCGTCGTACCGGTGATGGTCGCGGCCGGATCGGGGCAGGTGCTCATGCTCACCAGCGCGGCAGGCGCGCGGCCCACTCCCGGCGCGCCGCTCTACTCCGCGGCCCGGGCCGCCGCGAACATGCTCGTGAGGAACGTGGCGGGTGAAGTGGCGCGGACCGGTGTGCAGGTCAACGCGCTCGGGACCAACTTCATGGACTTCCCGGAGTTCCGGCGTGCGAACGGCGCCGACGACCCCGATGTGCGGGCCAAGATCGAGGCCAAGGTCCCGATGCGTCGGCTCGGCACGCTCGAGGAGTGTGCCCACATGTGCGCCGCATTCCTCGACGGCACCAGCCAGTTCACCACCGGCCAGTTCCTCGGCTACTCAGGCGGCTGGGTCTAGCTCTCGCCCAGAGAGAAGAGACCGTCGAGTTCGACGTCGCCGGGGATCACCCGGGAGAAGCGGGCCACGAGCGCGGAAGCGTCACGCGGGCCCGGGGTCGGGTCGTCGATCTCGCAGAGTTGTCCGGTCGGTGCCACAGTCATGGGCCGTGCATCGTCGTTCGACGACACGAGCTTGAGATGTGATCCGCGCCGACTGGTCCGCTTCCCGGTCAATGTCGTCATCGAAGGTTCTCCTCGGTCGGGGCCTCCCTTGACCCGTCCCGAGCTTCTGCCCAATCCGGACTCCGGGCATCCCCAACTTTCGGGGAATGCCGAGAACCCGGGCGTTCGACCTACACGCGATCGAGCTCCAGCATCTTGATCGCGTTGCCGCGCAGCACCTTGTACGCCACGTCGTCGTCGAACCCGTCGAGCATCTCCTGCACGTAGGCGTGGCTGTCGGGCCACGTGGTGTCGGTGTGCGGGTAGTCGGTCTCGAAGCAGATGTTGTCGACACCGACGGAATCGAGCGATGCGAGGCCATGCCGGTCGGCGGTGAAGCAACCGAAGATCCGCCCGTAGTAGTAGCTCGACGGCGGCTCGGGGATCAGTTCCTTCGAGTGCTGCCAACTGTCGTGCTGGTCCCAGACGGTGTCGGCCCGTTCGAGTGCGTACGGGATCCAACCGATCTGACCTTCGCTGTACGCGAGCTTCAACTTCGGGAACTGGATGAGTTTGCCGGAGAACAACCAGTCGGCGAGTGACGCCATCGAGTTGTTGAACGCCAACGTCCCACCCACCCCCTTCGGCGCGTCGGGCGATGCCGCCGGGTTGGTCGACGACGACCCGATGTGCATGCACAAGGTGACGCCGGTGTCGTTGCAGACCTCGAGCATCTTGTCCCAGTCGCCGCTGTGGATCGTCGGCAACTTCAGGTGGTGGGGCAGCTCACTGAAGCAAAAAGCTCGCACGCCCCGATCCGCGTTCCGCTGGATCTCGGCGGCGGCGAGCTCGACGTCCCAGAGCGGCATGATGCACAGCGGGATGTTGATGCCCTGCGAGGGCGCGCACCACTCTTCCACCATCCAGTCGTTGTAGGCCTTCACACACGCGAGGCCGAGTTCACGATCAGGGTGCTCGTAAAACGTCTGGCCGCAGAAGCGCGGGAAGGTCGGGAACGGCAGCGAGCCGTCGACCCAGTTCCGCTCGAAGTCGATCATCCGCGCGTCGCGGTCGTAACAACCGGGACGCATCTCGTCGTAGGTGAGTGCCTCCATGACCATCTTGGTGCGGTCGAACTTCGTGAGGTCCCCACCCGGCGTCGCGTCGAGCGGGATCGCGACGAATCGCTTGTGGACGTAGATGAGCTTGTCGTCGAAGTACCAGGCGTCGCCCCAGAGACCGTCGGGCTCCTCACTCATCTCGTAGCGCGCGCCGGGAAGGTGGCGGAAGGGCCCCCATTGCTTCCGTTCGACGCGCGGCCCGCGCGCCCGGTGCTGCTCCGGCAGCCATGTCTGCCAGACGTGCGGGGGCTCCACGACGTGATCGTCGACACTGACGATCTTCGGCAGGACACGATCCGGTGTGGTCGTCATGGCGTCGGACTGTACCTGACGTCGGTGTCAGGTTCCGGCGGCCGCAGTCGCAGCGGCAGCCGGGACCGCGACGATGGCGCACCGACATCTGCCATTCCGTTCGAGGCGCCCGTTCAGTTGCGCGAGCCGAAGGATCTCGAGCGGCGTGATCCCAGGGATCCCCGTGACGTGGAACCCGACGAAGCTCGAGTCGAGATACTGCCGTCGATCCGAGTGCCCGGTGGCGCCGAGCTTGCGGCTGACGTCGGCCTGGATGCGGTCGAGTTCGCGTTCATCCGCGGCGTCGAGCGGAGAAGTATCGGCGATCACCCGTGCGCCGGGGTCACGCGCCAGGAGTGCCCGGACCTGCGATCCGGTCTCGGTCACGTACCAGGTCGGGACCTTGGTCGAACGAGAGATCGTGCGGGCCGATCCGAAGATCCGGCCGCGGTCGGGATCGACTCGGACATCGACACCGCGGCGGTCGAGTTCGTTGACCACCCCGTCGAACAGGCTCGGCAGCGAGGTTCCGATCGGTCGCACGCGGACGATTCCCCGGGGCCGGGCCCCCGCGTCGACCACCTCCATCATCAATCGG
>JBBQXR010000012.1:0-20772 GCA_038209455.1 Acidimicrobiia bacterium | reverse complement strand
CATTGACCTCACGCGGATCCTTGGCCAGGTAGTACCCGCCGACGGCGCCGCGGCGGGAGGCGACGATGCCGGCGGTCCGCAAGAGGCCGAGAATGTTCTCGCAGAACGCGAGTGGGGCACCCTGAGCATTGGCGAGGGTCTCACCCGTCACGGGGGTTTGCGGCGGTGCGGCGGCGAGTTCGGCGGCCAGACGGACCGCGTAGTCAGCTTTGGCCGAGATGCGCACGGCGGGAACCTAGCCGACGGAACCACCTTGTTTGGCCTACCCGATAATCCCGACTATTCTGATTGAGTTCATTCACCGGGGAACGGAACGGGGATTCGTGGACTGGCTGTTGGTGCTCGGCGGGCTCGGCGTCGGTGGAGTCGTCGGACTCACCGGCATGGGCGGCGGTGCGCTGATGACGCCGATGCTCGTGATCTTCTTCGGAGTGGACCCGGTGACCGCAGTGTCCACCGACCTCGTCGTCTCGCTGGTGATCAAGCCGTTCGGCGCCGGCGTGCACGCCAAGGAAGGCACCGTCAACTACCAGCTCGTGAAGTGGTTGTGCCTGGGATCGGTGCCGTCGGCGTTCCTCGGAGTCATCCTGCTCAATGCGCTCGGCGGCGACGACGTCTCGGCCGCCGTGAAGACCTACCTCGGCTACGCGCTCCTGATGGCGGCCATCTCTATGGTGATCCGCCACGAGATCAACCGGAGACGCGGCACGCATCTTGCCGTCGACGGTGCGCAGCACGCGCTCACGATCCGTCCGGTGCCGACGGTCGCGATCGGCGTCGTGGGTGGTCTGATCGTGGGGATGACCTCGGTGGGTTCTGGCTCGCTGATCATCGTGCTGCTCCTGCTCCTGTACCCGACGCTCTCGGCGGGGCAGCTGGTCGGTACCGACCTCGTCCAGGCGGTCCCGCTCGTCGGTGCTGCCGCCCTCGGCCATCTGCTCTACGGCGACGTGTCGTTCTCGCTCGCCGGCTCCCTCATGCTCGGTGCGATCCCGGGCGTACTGATCGGTGCTCGGGTCTCGTCCCGGGCGCCCGACCACATCATCCGCCCGATCCTCGTCGTGGTGCTCCTGGCATCCGGTGCCAAGCTGCTCGAGGCGCCGAACTGGTTCATCCTCACGTTTGTCGGCGGGGCAATCGCGGCGGGCACCATCGTCGGGGCGGTGGCCACCCACCGGCGCCGCCGCGCCGTTCCGGCGGAGACGCCGGCACCCTCGGTCTGACTACGGTTCCCTCCGACCTCAGGGGGAAGCGTGACCATTCGCTACGAACTCGACGACGAGCACATCCTGCTCATTACGATCGACCGGCCCGAGGCGCGCAACTCGGCGGACCTCGATCACTTCAAGGCCCTCCGGGAAGCGTGGGAACGGTTCGATGCCGATCCCGACGCCTGGGTCGCGATCATTACCGGCGTCGATGATGCGTTCTTCACCGGCGCCGACCTGAAGACCTACGTTCCCGCGATCACCGCGCTCGGGAAGCGGATCCAGGCCGAGGGTCTCACCGAGATCGACGGGTACCGCCTCGACGACGGGACCCGGGCTGTCCTGCGCGGGGCCAAGATCTGGAAGCCGATCATCGCGGCGGTGAACGGTTACTGCACCGCCGGCGGGATGGAGATGCTCGGTGGCGTTGATATCCGCGTCGCGTGTCCGGAGGCGCAGTTCGCAGTCATGGAACCGAAGCGCGGACTGTTCGCCGGAGGCGGCACCACCGTACGGCTCCCGCGCCAGATCCCGTTCCCCCATGCGATGGAGTTCCTCCTCGGCGCGGATCTCATCCCGGCCGAGCACGCGATGCAGATGGGCCTTCTCAATGCGATCGTGCCGCGGGACGAGTTGCTCGCCGCCGCGTACGACTACGCCCGCCGCATCACCGCCAACGCGCCACTCGCGGTCCAGGCCACGAAGCGGAGTGTCTGGGAGGGCCTCGGCCTGGCGCTGAAGGACGCGTACCGCAACGAGTCGGCGATCTCCTCCGCGATCTTCGCCACCGAGGACGCCAAGGAAGGCCCCCGGGCGTTCGCCGAGAAACGAGCGCCGCAATGGCAGGGCAAGTAGCCGTCGTCGGCGTCGGCTCGCACACCTGGCGCGGTGGTGACGCGCCCGAGCCGCTCGACATGTGGGAGGACATGGTCCTGGCGGCCACGGCCGACAGTGGGGCGGAGTTCCTGCGTCACGTGGACTCATTGGACATCGTGTATTGCCAGACCTGGCAGTACGACGCGCCGGTCGACCGACTCTGCGAACGGCTGGGGATCGAGCCCGCACGACGGCACTACTCCGGGATCGGTGGCACGACTCCGCAGGTCCTCGTGCAGGAGGCTGCGGCGCGCATCGCCCGTGGCGAGATGGACATCGCGGTGGTCGTGGGTGCCGAGGCGCTCGACACGCAACGCCGCCACCGCAAGGCGGGCACCCGCGCGTCGTACTCCTTCAAGCCCGAGGCGAAGCCCACGTTCCCCTGGGAAGCGCCGTTCCATCCCTCCGAGGTTGCCCACGAGGTGTTCCAGGCGTGGCTCACGTTCGCGCTGTTCGACAACGCGCGGCGAGGTCGCCTCGGTGTCGGGCTCGACGACTACCGGACTGCACTCGGTGAGCAGTGGCACCGCTTCAGCACGGTCGCCGAGGCCAATCCTGAAGCCTGGTTCCCGATCGAGCGTTCGGTCGAGGAGATTGTCACCCCGACCGCGACCAACCGCATGGTCGGGTACCCGTACACGAAATACATGATCTCGATCATGGACGTCGACATGGCGGCCGCCGTCGTGCTGATGAGCGACGAACGGGCCGATGCCCTCGGCGTCGATCGCGAACGGCGGGTGTACCTCCGCGGCTGGCAGTACGCCACCGACCCGATCTACGTGGCGGAGCATCCCGATCTGTCGCAGTCCCCGGCAATGCACGAGGCCACCGAGGTTGCGCTGCGTGCAGCCGGCATCGGCATCGACGAAGTCGCCCACCTCGACCTCTATTCGTGTTTCGGATCGTCGGTGAACTTCATGCGCGACGCCCTGGGTATCGGGCCCGATGACGCGCGACCGTTGACCGTCACCGGTGGCCTGCCCTACCACGGCGGTGCGGGCAGCGACTACCTCACCCACGCCATCGCGCAGATGGTGCGGGTACTGCGGGACGATCCGTATTCGTACGGCCTCGTGACCGGTGTCGGGATGCACATGACCAAGCACGTCGCGGGCGTGTATTCGACGCGCCCGGGTCCCGCCGTGGCTCCGGCTCCGGCCGCCGCGCCCACGACCGTCGGCATCGTCGATCGGTACGAGGGACCGGCCACCGTCGCTACCTCCTCGGTGGTTCACGGCAGCGACGGCATACCGGCCTGGGGTGTGGCGGTCTGCGATGTGCCGACCGGCGGCCGCTGCTATGCCCGCATCGAAGCCCCCGACCTCCTCGCCCAGGCCGAGACGGAGGAGTGGGTCGGCCGCGGCGTCGTCATCGCTCCGTCCGGCGAAGTGAATATGGTGACTGCGTGACCATCGAGTTCGATCCCTACTCCGACGTCTTCTTCAACGATCCGTACGACCTCTATCGGGATCTCCGCGATCACGCGCCCGTGTATCGCAACGACCACTACGGCTTCTACGCGTTGTCGCGGTACGACGACGTCGTGATGGCACATCGCGATTGGCAAACGTTCACGAGTACGCAGGGCATCACGATCGACATGCTCACGGAGCCGAACAGCGCGGCGCTCGTGCTCGCAGCCTCGGGTTCGATCATCTTCATGGACCCGCCCGATCACGACCGTATGCGTGCGCTCGTGAGTCGCGTCTTCACGCCGAAGGCGGTCGCCGATCTCGAGCCGATGATCCGTGGCCTCGTCCGCAAGTACCTGGACCGTCTCGATGGATCCGAGTTCGACCTCGTCGCCGACTTCTCGGCGCCGTTCCCGGTCGAGGTGATCTCGGTGATCCTCGGCGTGCCGGAAGCAGATCGTCAGCAGATCCGGCACTGGACCGACATGATGCTGACCCGTGAACCCGGCGACCCGAAACCGACCGCCGCGGGCATGGACGCCGGTCTCAACCTCGGTATCTACATCCACGGACTCGCGCAGGAGAAGCGGCAGCGGCCGACCGACGACATGGTCACCGGCCTGATCGAAGCGGGGCTGACCGACGACGAGGTTGCCGGGTTCTCGTTGCTGCTGGCCGGGGCGGGCAGCGAGACGGTCACGAAGCAGATCGGCAACGGTGTCGTGTTGTTCGGCCGTCATCCCGACCAGTGGCGCGAGGTGGTCGAAGACCAGTCGCGCCTGGTGCCGGCGGTCGAAGAGATCCTGCGGTACTGGGCGCCGTCGCAATACCAGGGGCGCTGGAGCACGGCGGAGTCGGAATGGCACGGGGTGACCATCCCTGCCAACGAACCGGTGTTGTTGGTCACGGGGGCCGCCAACCGCGACGAGCGCGCCTACCCGGACCCGGATCGCTTCGACATCGACCGGCCGCTCAAGCTCAACGTCGGCTTCGGACACGGGATCCACACCTGTCTGGGCGCAGCGTTGGCGAGGCTCGAGAGTCGGATCGCGTTCGAGGAGATCGGACGGCGGTGGCCCGAGTTTGCAGTCGACGAGTCCGGCTGCAAGCGGGTCCACATGAGCAACGTCGCCGGTTACTCGAACGTGCCCGTGCGCGTCTGACGGTTCGCTAGGTGGCGTCGAGGTACGCGCGGTATTTCTTCGCGAGTGGCAGCCGGTTCCACCACCAGCCGACGCGATCGTCGGCCGAGAACGGACTCACCCGGACGCGTTCGGTGAGCACGTGGAACCGGTGGTCGATCTTGTCGGCCGACTTCCACATGTCTTCGCGTCCGGAGGTCTCGAGCGCCTCCCCGAGATCGGAGCGCGCCTGGAGCAGGAGCTCGTACGACTCGCGGTCGAGGGGACGCTGTTCCAACTGACCGACCCAGTGTTCCCAGGTGGCAAGAGGTCCATCGTTGGGGAGCAGCACGGCACCATCATGCCCCGTCACCGGCGCGCGCGCCGCCAAGGTACCGTCACGCCGTGTTCGACGACGCGACCCACTTCACTTCCGACGATCTGCGCGTGGTCGGCGACGACGCGCTTCAGGCGTGGCGCGCGGGACTCGACCGGGATTGGGGCGTGTCGGCCGGGACGCTGGAGTGGTCATGTTTCGCGACCGCCGACCACACGATCGACTGTGTGTTCTCCTACGCCCAGTTCCTGGCATCACGGGTGACCGAGGCCTACCCGCCCTTCAGCGAGGTGCATGCACTTCCCGGCGCCACGCCGAAGGATCTGGTCGACGGTTTCGTCGCCATGACGAACCTGCTGCGCGCGATTGTGGTCACCACTCCGCCCGAGGTGCGCGCCATCCTCTTCGGTCGAGCGGGGCTACTCGGAGAGCCGGACGACTTCGCGGCACGGGGTGCCCATGAGTTCCTGATCCACACCCACGACATCTGCGCAGGTCTCGGTGTCGACTTCGTCCCACCCGTGGCCGAGTGCGGCCGCCTGCGGGACCACACGGCGGCGTGGCCCGTCGGTCCCACGGTCGAACCCACCGCCGACCCCTGGTCGGATCTCCTGGAGCGGTCCGGCCGTGCCCGGCTCACGCCGCGCTCGTGAACCTCGAGATCCGGCGCGGTACCGCGGCCGACATCGATGCCGCCGCCGCAGTGCTCGCCGCGGCATTCGCCGACTCCCCGTGGACCGGGTGGACCGTCGACGCGTGCGACCACACGGAGCGGATTGCCGCGTTGCAACGCCTCGTGATGGAGCGGGCCGTGCTCCCCTTCGGTGAGATCTGGGTGGCGATCGCCGGTCGCATGGTCGTGGGAGTCGCTCTTTGGATGGACCCGCGCCACGCGCCGCACCCGGAAGTGTGGGCGGGGATGCGGGACGAGACGGTCGCGCTCGAAGGCGACCGGCATCACGCGTCCGCCGCGGCGGAACTGGCCCTGGCCCACATGAAGCCGGGGGAGCCGCACTTCTTCCTGGGCGCGGTCGGGGTGCAGCCCGATCAGCAACGACGAGGGATCGGTGCGCGCCTGCTCGCCCCGACGCTGGCCCGAGCGGACGAGCAGGCGATCGGTGCCTACCTCGAAACCTCGACCGCGTCGAACGTCGCGTTCTACGAGCGCCTGGGTTTCACGGTGACGGGCGAGTGCGTGATCCCGGACGGTGGTCCACCGGTGTGGGCCATGACGCGCCGACCCGGAGAGTCGACGCCGGGAACCTCAGCTTCGCGGTAGGCCGAGGACGCGTTGGGCGAGGATGTTCTTGTTCACCTGCGTCGTGCCACCCGCGATGGTCAGCGCCCGCATGTAGACGCGGTCGCGTCCCCACCGGCCCGAGTTGGCCTCGGGGCCGAGCACCTTGCCCGCGACCTCGCCGAGGTGCTGTTCGGCCTCGCTCCACACGAGCTTCGCGATCGACCCCTCCGGACCCATCGCCCGTCCGTGGATCGCGCCGGAAATGGCGCGGTCCGAGACGAGCTTCAACAGTTCGCCTTCGAGGTAGAGCGTGGCGAGGGATTGACGCTTCACCGGATCGTCGAGCGCGCCGACCTCCGCGGCTTCGTCGATCAGCGTGCGGATCTTCGCCCGCAGCCCCAGGTGCAGGTTGGCGACGGTGCCACGTTCGTAGGCGAGCGTCGTCATGGCGACCCGCCACCCGTCGTGGAGCGGGCCGAGCATCGAGGACACCGGCACCCGCACGTCGGTGAAGAAGATCTCGTTGAACTCCTTCTCGCCGGTGATGGTGATGAGCGGTCGCACCTCGACGCCCGGGAGCGTCATGTCGACGAGGAGGCACGAAATCCCGCGGTGCTTGGGTGCCTCCGGGTCGGTCCGCACCAACAGCTCGCACCAGTTGGCAAGGTGACCCAGGGTGTTCCAGGTCTTCTGGCCGTTGACCACGAAATGATCACCGTCGAGCACGGCCTTGCACTGGAGCGATGCCAGGTCCGAGCCCGCATTCGGCTCCGAGAATCCCTGGCACCAGATGTCGTCGCCGCGGAGCATCCGCGGCAGGTGGGTCTGGCGTTGCTCGTCGGTCCCGAACTCGATGATGGCGGGCGCGATGTTCGAGAGTCCGAGCGGGTTCAGCGTGCCCGGTGCCCCCGAGCGATGCATCTCCTCGGCGAAGACCACCTGTTCCATGGTGCCGGCACCGCGGCCGCCGTACTCCTCCGGCCACGAGATGGCGGCGAAACGGGCGTCGGCGAGCATCCCGTTCCACTCCCGCATCCGGGCCAGGCGTTCATCGTCCATCTCCATGGAGAAGCCGAGGCCTTCGCGCCGGAACTCGTCGGTGAAGTTGTCTTCGAGCCAGGTCCGGAACTCGGCGCGGAACGCCTCGGCCTCGGGCGGATAGGTGAAATCCATCTCTTTGGTGTCTCCGCTGCGGCTCGGTCGGGTCAGTCGTGGTGGTCGTCGATGCCGCCACGGGCGAGAGCTTGTTCCATCTCGTGCGCCTTGCGCACGTTCTCGTCGTGGAGTTCCTCGGTGGTGCGCACCACGCCGTCGACCTTGAGTTCGCCCATGATGTGAACTTCGCCCAGGGTTTCGTTCATGTAATCGGGGCCCTCGAGGGTCGGAATGAACCATCCGGTCGGACACATCGTGAGCACCTCGACGAAGGTGAAGCCCTCCTTGCGCTCCTGCGCCTGGAACGCCCGCTTGAACATGCGCTTCGTGCGCGCGACCGCGCCGGCGTTGTGGACCGAACCGCGGGCAACGTAGGCGGCGCCTTCGAGCCGGGCGATGAGGTCGCCGATGAGGATCGGATATCCGTGGTATTGCGCGTCGCGACCTTCGAGGCTGTTCTTCGTGCGCTGACCGATCACCGAGGTGGCGGTCATGTGGCCACCGGTCTCGCCGAAGACACCGTTGTTCAGGAGGATGCACGTCACGTTCTCCCCGCGCGCTGCAGTGTGGAGCACCTCCTGGAGTCCCTCGTTGACCATGTCACCGTCGCCCTGCACGGTGAAGACGATCGAATCGGGCCGCATGCGCTTCACCCCGGTGGCGACCGACGGTGCACGACCGTGCAGCGCCTGCACGAGGTCGACGTCCATCGTCATGGAGAAACTCGTGTAGCAGCCGATGCCGGCGACGCCGATGGCCCGCGACGCCATGCCGAGTTCGGTGATCGCCTCGAGGTAGCCGCGCAGCGCGAGGGGCTCACCACAACCGGGACACATGTGGTGCTCCTGGGTGAGCAACAGCTCGGGCAGCTTCTTGCCCACCTGTCGCATCTCGACACTGGTCATGTGGTCACCTCGGTCATCAGAACTGCCTCTCGTTGTGGGGGAGGGGTGGCATCGGCTCGTCCCGGTGCAACGCCAGGATCCGTGCCCGGATGAGTTCGACGTCGAGGAGCGGGCCTACGCCGAATCCGGAACCGTCGGTGGAGATCCCACCGATGAACGTGACCGGCGCCCGACCGAGCACGCCGAGTCGCACGTCGTCGATCATCTGGCCGGCACATAGTTCGAACACCCCGACGCGCGCGACGCCCTCGGACGCCGCGGCCACCGCCTCGTACGGGAACGGCCACAGCGTGATCGGTCGGACGTAGCCGATCTTCTCGCCCTCGGCGCGGAGTGCGTTCACGACGTACTTGACGAACTTGCCCGGCGGTCCGAACGCCACGATCACCGTTTCCGCGTCGTCGAGGAATCCGGATTCGACGCGCACCTCTTCGGCGGCGATGCGATCCTGCTTCGCCACGATGGCGCGGAGGTGGTTCTCGATCCCCTCGCTCGGACGGCCGGCCTTGTCGAACCCGAGGGGCGACACGATGCGGGAATCACCCGTACCGGTCAGGGTGCCGTCGACGGCCCAGTCCTTGGCCGGCAGCGGTGCGAACTCCATCGGCGTCACGTCGACTGCTTCCTGCACGTGGGCCAGGAGGTAGTCGCCGTAGACGAGGACGGGCGTTCGCCACTTGTCGGCGAGATGGAAGGCGAGTTGGGTGTGGGCGACCGCCTCGCCGATGTCCATCGGGGCGAGGACGATGTGGCGGTAGTCGCCGTGACCGCCACCTCGGGTCGACTGGAAGTAGTCCTGCTGGCCGCGCGCCATGTTGAAGATCACCAGCGGCAACTCGGCCAGGGTGATCTCGCTGAAGCTCTCCTGCATGAGCGAGAGGCCCTGGCCGGTCGACCCGGTCGCCGCCCGTTCGCCGACGGCCAGCGCACCCCAGGCCATGCCGACGGCTTCGAGCTCGCTCTCCGCGTTGACGCACACACCGCCGGAGTCGGGGAGTCGGCGGGCGAAGTGTTCGAGCAACTCGGTGAACGGGGTCATGGGGTAGCCCGCGAAGAACTTGCACCCCGCCGCGATCGCCGCCTCGGCGATCGCCTCCGAACCCTCCATCAGCTTCATCGGTTACGCCCCTCTCGGGGCGCGGAAGACCTCGAAGACGAAGTCGGGGCAGATGAGCTGGCACGCCGCGCACCCGGTGCAGCCGTCCGCCAGTTCCGGGTACCGGTAGCCGAGATGGTTCACCGGCGTACTCATCGAGAGCACATGCGGGGGGCAGGCATCGATGCACAACTCGCAGCCCTTGCACACCTCGACGTCGATGGTGACCGAGCCCTTGGCGCTCATGATTCGGCTCCGATCGGTTCGAGTTGTTCGCTGCCCCAGGTGAAGCCGTCGGTGAGGGTGATCACGTTGGCCTCGATGTGCTGGGTTCGGTAGGAGGGGATCGATTCCCGCATCCCGGCGATCAGTCCGTCGAGCGAGACGACCCCGGCCAGCGCGGCGTACGCACCCGCCATCACCATCGATCCCCCCATGGCATGACCGAGGTCGGTGGCGCGGTCGGTGGCGGGGACGCGGACCACGCGGTACCGCGCTTCGTCGAGCGGGGTCTCGAACGTGGCGTCGTTGACGAGAATGAGCGCGCCCTCTCGGAGCTTCGGTGCGATCGGCCGCCAGAACTTGTCGTGCATCGCGATGGCGGAGCCGGTGTGCGAGAGGAGCGGCGGCGAGAGCAACGGACCGTCCCCGATCACCAGGGTGGCATCGGTGTTCATGCCGCGCATCGCACCCGCGTAGACGCCGAACAACATCACGTGCTTGCCCTCGATCACCGCGCCCCGCGCGAGCACCTGGGCACAGAGCTGCACGCCCTGGCCGCCGATGCCGGTCAGGAGACACTCGGTTTCGTTCGGTGTATCAGTCATCACCACACCCCCGGATCGCGAACCCGATCATCGTCTCGGCCTCTCGTTTCGTCGGGGTGCGGCGCGCGCTGAGCGCGTCGTGCACCGTCCCCATGGTCAGGTGGTAGACCGCTTCGGCATTGGCCTCGCCGACCCGCGCCGCAAGCGGGGCGACGAGTTGATTGCGGGAACGGGCGACCTCGCCGGGGTACTCGACCGCGAGTCGATCACTGTTCGCAACGAAGGGACGGGTCGCAGCCGCCGCGGCCGGATCACGCGCCTGATCGATCACTGCGCCCATCCACGCGCGGATCGCGGCGTTCCGATCGGCGGCTCGGTGCATGCGGCGATCGATGGTGCGGGCGAGGCGCTCGCGCCCGTCGGCGAGTACGGCCAGCAGCAGTGCGTCCTTGCCGTCGAAGTGGCGGTAGAAGGCTTGGTTGCTGAGGCCCGAGACGCGGACGATGTCGACCACCTTCGGATCGACGGTCTCGTCCCGCTGCATCACGGCCAGGGCTGCGTCGAGCAGCGCCCGGATCTCGGCGGCATATCCCTCGTGCCGACCCGCCACCGCCCGATCCGCGAGATCCGCTACGACATTCCCCATATCTGGAATCCTATTCTCCAAAATGCTCGTTCGCTCGCGCTCTGCCGGACGGCTCGTTCGCTCGCACTCCTGATGGTCAGCGTTCCGTAGGGCTCGCTGCCTCGCGGCTCGCTCCGCGGGCTCCGCTCGGTGCGTGCTGCGGATGTCGTCGATCGCCCCAGCCCTGAGCCCTCGAGCGTTTGTCACTTCGAGGACGCCGACCGTCCTCAGAGTGACGAACGGTGCGGGGTCGGTTGGGCCCTTCGTGCGCAGGAGGAGCCCCGTCGGGCAGTATCCCGAGGTGGACACGGAGCCGTCGGTAGCTGGACTCGTTGCGCAGGCGCGGGTGCAGCCCGACGCGCCGGCGCTCGTCGTGGGAGGGGACACGTGGAGCTTCGGTGAACTCGATGCCGCGGCTCGTGATCTCGCCCATGCGCTCCACGGCCTCGGCGTGCGGCGGGGCGACAAGGTTGCCGTCCTCGTCCCGAACTCGGCCGAGTTCTTCAGGGCGACCCACGCCTGTGGCCGGCTCGGCGCGGTGGTGGTCCCGATCAACATTCACTTCAAGTCCGACGAGGCCGGATGGCTCGTGACCGACTCCGGTGCGACGGCGGTGGTCGTGTTCCGTGATCTCCTGGAGGCACTCGCCGGCGTGCCGGACGTTCCGCGCCTGGTCGTGGAGGACGGGTGGCCGGTGGACCAGCCCGAGATCGATCCGCCCGGGCTGATCGGCGATGGATGGCCGACGACGATGGCGTACACGTCGGGAACGACCGGCCGGCCCAAGGGTGTGGCCATGGGTCCGGACGACATCCGACGCCGCGCGGTCGGCGCTGCGGCGGGTGGGCTGCGTTGGAGCCTCGACCATGACGACGTGCACCTCATGGTCGGACCCGCGTACCACTCCGGGCCGAGCTACTGGGCGCAGATGCACCTTGCCTTCGGTGCTTCGGTCGTGGTCATGCGCCGGTGGGATGCCGCCGAGGCCCTCGCGCTCATCGAACGGCACCGGGTGACGACCACCCACATGGTGCCGGCGAACTTCCAGCGGATCCTCGCGCTGCCTCCCGAGATCCGGGACGGTCACGATCTCTCGTCGCTGAAGCTCGTCGTGCACGCGGCGGCGCCGTGCCCGGTTCCCCTGAAACGGGCGTTCATGGACTTCGTCGGCGCCGAAAAGGTCTGGGAGTACTACGGCGCATCCGAAGGCGGCGGCACCGTCATCTCCCCCGGGGAGTGGCTCGAGCGTCCCGGCAGCGTCGGCAAGCCGTTCCCGGGCAACGAGTTCGTGATTCTCGACGACGACGGCGAGGAACGCCCGGCAGGTGAGGTCGGCACGGTGTGGACCCGGCCCGCAGAATCGAGCTTCGAGTACCACAACGATCCCGAGAAGACGGCAGCGCAACACCGTGGCAAGTTCTTCACCGTCGGTGACGCCGGCTACCTCGACGCTGACGGGTACCTGTTCCTGGCCGACCGGAAGTCCGACATGGTCATCTCCGGTGGCGTGAACATCTACCCCCGGGAGATCGAGGAGTGCATCCTCACTCACCCGGGGGTCGTCGACTGTGCGGTGCTCGGCGTTCCCGACGACGAGTGGGGCGAGATCCTGTATGCCCTCGTACAACCCGATCCGTCGGCACCGCCCGACGCCGAAACCATCGTGACGTGGGTCCGCGACCATCTCGCCGACTACAAGCGTCCACGGATCGTGGAGTTCGTCGCCGAACTCCCACGCGACCCGAACGGCAAGATCAGGAAGCCGAAGTTGCGCGAGGCCTACGTCGCGCGGAAGGTGGGGTAGTGCACATCCCGATCACGCGTCTCGATCCGGACGCGCCGATGCCGAGCCAGGCCCACGACGACGATGCTGGCTACGACCTGCACGCGAACGTCGATCTGTTGATCGCGCCCAACGGCGGCCGTGCGTTGGTGCCGACCGGGCTCGCGATCGCGATCCCGCCGTCGTACGCCGGACTGGTGTTGCCCCGCTCCGGGCTCGCGCTGAAGCACGGCATCACCGTCCTCAACGCGCCGGGGTTGATCGATGCGCAGTACCGCGGTGAGTTGAAGGTGCTCCTCGTGAACACCGATCCGCAGGATCCCTACGAGGTCCACCGTGGTGACCGCATCGCGCAGCTCGTGATCCACCGCGTCGAGTACGTCGAGTGGCAGGACGTCGCCACACTCGACGAGACCACGCGTGACACGTTCGGGTTCGGGTCGTCGGGCCGATGACCCACGATCGCCGGTTCCGGTTCGGGATCCTGGCCAAAGCCGACCGCACGGGCGCGGAACTGGGCGACCTCGCCCGCCGGGTGGAGGACCTCGGCTACGGCACGCTGTATTTCCCGGATCATTTCGTTGATCATCCGATCGCGCCGATCCCGGCGATGGCCTACGTGGCGGCGGTCACCACCACGCTGCGGATCGGCACGCTCGTGCTCGGCAACGACTACCGCCATCCCGTCACGTTGGCCAAGGAAATGGCGACCATCGACCGGTTGAGCGGCGGCCGGTTGGAGCTCGGGCTCGGCGCGGGGTGGATGACCGACGATTACGAGCAGTCGGGCATGGCGTACGACTCGCCGGGAGTCCGGATCGCTCGTCTCGACGAGGCGCTGACGGTGATCAAGGGCCTGATGGGTGACGGGCCCTTCAGCTTTGCCGGCGAGCACTACCGCGTGACCGGCCTCGACGGTGCGCCGAAGCCGACCCAACGTCCACACCCGCCGATCGTGGTGGGGGGCGGTGGACCCAAGATCCTCGGCGTCGCCGCAAAGCACGCCCAGATCGTCGGGATCAACGCGCAGCTGCACCGTGGAACCTCCGATCACCCCGAGACGGTGCACAGCATGACCGGCGAAGCGACCGACCGGAAGCTCGAACACCTCCGCACCGCAGCGGGGCCCCGGTTCGACGACCTCGAGATCCAGACGCTCACCGGCTTCGTCCACCGGACCGAGGATCGTTCCCCGATCGCGCAGGGCATGGCGGCCGCGTTCGGCACCGCTCCCGAGGTGGCGCTCGAAACTCCCGCCGCGCTCGTCGGCACCGTCGACGAGATGATCGAGGACCTCGAGGCCCGAAGAACGCGCTGGCAGATGAGCTACGTGGTAGTACCCGAGGAGTTCGTCGACGTGCTCGCGCCCGTCGTGGCCCGGCTCGCCGGTCAGTAACCAGTTCGCCCCCGTCACAGAGGATCGATCACATGGTCAAGCAGTTCCGTTTCGGAGTCCAGGTCGGCGGGAGTCACACCGGCGAGTCGCTGGCCACGTTGGCCCGCCGCGCCGAGGAACTCGGCTACAGCACCATGTACTTCCCTGACCACTTCATCGATACTGAGATGGCGCCGATGGTGGCCATGGCCGCAGTCGCGGCTGCGAGCTCGACCCTGTGCGCCGGCGCGCTCGTCTTCGACAACGACTACAAGCACCCCGCGATCCTGGCCAAGGAGATCGCGACGATCGACGTGCTCTCCGGTGGCCGGACCGAACTGGGAATCGGCGCCGGTTGGATGGAGGTCGACTACACCGCGCTCGGCCTTCCGTACGACCGGCCCGGCGTGCGGATCGCCCGACTCGAAGAGGCACTCCAGGTGATCAAGGGCTGCTTCGGTCTCGAGGCGTTCTCGTTCAGCGGCGACCACTACACGGTGACCGACTACCAATCGATTCCGAAGCCCGCGCAAGCGAAGGTCCCGATCCTCATCGGTGGTGGCGGCCCCAAGGTGCTGCGGCTCGCCGGTCGGGAGGCCGACATCGTGGGCATCAACCCCAACCTCCGGGCCGGAGCGGTCACGGCCGACGCGGTCACCGACTCGCTCGCCGCGATGACCGACCAGAAGGTCGAGTGGATCAAGGAGGGCGCCGGGAGTCGGTTCGACGACCTCGAACTCCAGATCCGCTACTTCCTCGCGTCGATCACCGACGACCGCAACTCGTTCGCATCTGCGGTTGCGCCCGGGTTCGGCATCTCCGCGGAGGACGCGCTCGAAGCCGGTCTGGCGCTGGTCGGATCGGTCGACGAAGTGTGTGACCTCATGGAGAGCCGTCGGGAACGGTGGAGCGTGAGTTACGCCGTCGTGGGAGCAGACGAGATGGAGATGTTCGCTCCCGTCGTCGAACGACTTGCCGGCAAGTAGCGCACCCACCTGGTGGGACCGGCTCGCCGCGCGCGACCCGGGACGGATCGGGCTCGGGCGCGGTGTGCGGGCCCTGATCGCCGGTCCACCGCTGTTCGCGATCGGTGTCGGAGTCCTGCACAACGACACCATCGCCGTCACCGCGGTGTTCGCCGCGATCTCGGCCCTCGTGTTCGCCGACTTCGGAGGATCACGCCAGGATCGCGTCGAGGCGTACGCGGTGCTGGGCGTGGTGGGCGCGGTGCTCCTCGCCCTCGGTACCGCGGTTTCGGGGTCGAAGGTCGCATCGGTGGTCGTGACCTTCGTCGTGGTGGTCGGCATCAGGTTCGCCGGCAATCTCGGACCGCGCTTCGCGGCGGCGGTCAGCCCGGCGATCCTCGGTCTGATGCTCGGGCTGTTGGTGCCCGCACCGGACTCCGCCATTCCCGATCGCATCGTGGGCTGGCTCGTAGCGGTCGCGGTGGCGGCGCTCACGTCCGTCTCGGTCTTCGCGCGACGGGACGACACGCGGGTGCCCGACGTTGCCGCAGACTCGGCCAACCGGCTCGCGTCGGCCCTGCGGGTGGCCGTCCGGAGCGCGGACGCCGCGGTCCGCGCCGATTCGCGCGCGGCGGTGGAAGCCACGCTGACGGCAGTGCGCAGTGTCGCTCTGGTGCCGACGCGACCGTCGGGTCCCGGTGCCCATGACGTAGCCCGCCGCCAGATCCTCGACCGGCTCACGCGCCTCGCGCGCGTCCTGGATGGAAATCTCAATGAACCCGCCGTCGTGAAGCTGAGCGACGAGATGCAGGACCTGGGTTGGGCGGCGGCCGACCTGCTCGACGCGTCTGCCCAGGTGTTGCGATACCCGGATCGGGTGGACGAGATCGCAGGTCCGATGCGTGCCCTCGACGCCGCGCGCGCCTCGGCGTACGCGCGCCTCGAAGTGTTGGCCGCGCACGCCGACGCCAATGCTCTGGTCGATCGGGTCGGCGCCGGGTTCGTGGCGCGTGCCGGAGCGGCACACGCGGAGACGATGGCCAGTCAAGTGGCATTCCTCGCCGGGGTCGCGATGGATGACGGCACGATCGTGCGCGGCGATGTCGACGCGGTGGCGCGATCGGATCGTCTGCGCACGCGGCTCGCCCGGTTCGCCGATGCCTACGCCAAGCCGAGTTCGGTCTGGTTCCGTGATGCGTTTCGGGCCGGGTTGGCCCTGACGATCGCGGTGTTCGTGGCCCAGGAGATGCAACTGGACCACGCGTTCTGGGTGGCCCTCGGTACGCTCTCGGTCCTGCGGGGGACTGCGCTCGCCACCGGTCAAGACGCGGTCCGAGCAGCTTGGGGGACCGGGCTCGGGGTGGGTGTGTCGTCGCTCGTCCTCGCCGTCGTGGGGCTTCATGCCGGTTGGCTGTGGGTGGGCATGATCGTCTTCACCTTCCTGCTCGCCTACCTCCCGATCGCCGCGGGGTTCGCTTGGGGTCAGGCGGCGTTCACCGCGTTCGTGGTGATGCTCTTCAACATCGTGGCGCCGACCGGGTGGCATACCGGCCTGGTGCGGATCGAGAACGTCGGCCTCGGGGTCGTCGTGAGCACGACCGTGGCCCTGTTGTTCTGGCCCCGTCGGGTCGAGCCACTCCTGGGTCGGCTGCTCGCGCGGACGGCGGCCCGAGCGGGCGGCCTGTTCGAGCGTGCCGTCGAGTGTGAGACGACGGACGTCGAGTTCACGGCGGAGCGCAACGCCGTGGTGGTCGAAGAGGCGCGGACGCGAGCGGCATTGGTGGAACTCCTGACGCAGCGGCGGAGTCAACCGAAGAGCACGACGCCATGGATCGAGCGGCTCTCCGTGGCCAGCCACACCCGGTCGGCCGCCGACGCCGTGGTCCGGCTCGAGCATCTCGTCGGCGCGGTGCCGATCCCGGATCCGCTCTACGCCGCGTTGTGTGCGGCTAGTCGGGACGTCCGGGTGGCTGTCGCTCCGGGACTGGGTACCGGGCCGAATCCCGTGACCGAGGGACTCGAGACGGCGACCCGCGCCGCCGCGGAACAGACGATCCGGGACCCCGACGCAGACCGGATCGGGATCGTGCGCGGTCTGCTCGTGCGTGACTGGGTGCTGGCGGTGGCGAGTCAGTGCGACACGCGACCCTGACGGGTCTCGCAACCGGTTCCGATCACCCGAGTTGGGTCGGGATCCAGTCGGTGAGGCGGGTGCGAAGATGATCGCCGACTTCGGTCAGCAGATGGCCGGTCCCGGTCAGCAACTCGACGTCACCGTGACCGATGAGCATGCGCACCATGTACGAAGCGTCGGGCGGCAGGATCTCGTCGCGGTCACCGTGCAGAAGGAGGACGGGCACGTCTTCGCGCAGTTGGCCGGCGTCCTCACAACCGGCCGATTGCGTCGCCAGGGTCACCACCCCCCGGCAGTGCTGGCCGAGCACCATCGCGGCCTGGATCGCCACCGCGCCGCCGAACGAATGACCGACGGTCACGAACCGCTGGGCGCCGGCGCGCGACGCGAGATCGGCGGCGGCGGCCACATCGTGCACGCAGCGGACCAGGTCGTTCGGTGTGCGATATCCGACTCGCATCGTGCCGATTCCGGCGTCGGCGAAGGTCACGCCGAGGTCGTGATACAGCCCACTCGCGGGTCCGAGCAGGCCACCCATTCCGCCGCCGGCCATCACCACGACCCGCTCGGCGTCGATCGGTCCGTGCCAGAGGATCGTGAGCAATCCGCGCATCGTGAAGATCTCGAGGTGGCGGAAGCCGTCACTGATGATGACTTCTTCGCGCGCGAGCGCTTCGAGGAGTTCGAGTGGCGATCGCGCGAGTGGAGCGTCGTTCACAACAAGCTGCGCAGGAGGGCGCGCGTGCGGGTGCGTTCCTCGGTGGATCCGTACTCCGCCGCGGCGAAGTCGGTCGCGCCGGCATCGGCCACGCGCTGGATTCCCGCGGCGACTGCCGCTTCATCGCCGACAATCGCAACATCGGCCGGACCCTCGGCACCCTCACGGTCGAGCATGGCGCGGTAGCTCGGCAGGTAGCCGTACATCTCGTAGTCCTTCGCGGCCTTGGCGCGCGCGGCGTCGGCGTCGTCGGTGACACAGATCGGCAGGCCGACCGCGACGCGCGGAGCCGGCCGACCGGCAGCGGTCGCGGCCTTGGTGATCGACGGCACGATATGGCTCTCGACGGTGGCCGGCCCGGTCATCCAGGTGACGGTGCCGTCGGCGAGCTGACCGGTGAGTTCCAGCATGCGCGGTCCGAGGGCGGCGACGAGCACCGGCACGCGATCCGCCTTCACGGCGAGACTGCCGTTGAACGAGAGCGTCTCACCGGTGATCGCGACGGACTCACCGTGGAGGAGTGGCATGAGGATCTCGAGGTACTCCCGCATGTGGCGGGCGGGCTTGGCGTAGGACATCCCGAACATCGACTCGATGACGATCTGGTGCGACAACCCGATGCCGAGCACGAGTCGGCCCTCGCACGCCTGCTGGGTCGTGAGCGCCTGCGCCGCGAGCATCATCGGATGCCGGGGATAGGTGGGGATCACACCGGTCCCCAACTCGATCCGCGGCACTTCGCGGCCGACGACGGCGAGCATGGTGAGCGCATCGACCCCGAAGATCTGAGGGACGTAGAACCCGGCGAAACCTTCGGCTTCCACCTGCTTGGCCATCGTGACGGCCGCGTCGACCGAAGGGAGTTCGCCACCGAAAATCGAGATCTGCATCGCCGGAGGCTAGGGGAGGGTGGGGCCCGGCTGCTATCTTCGTGGCTTCAGGCGGACGTGGCTCAGCTGGTAGAGCATCACCTTGCCAAGGTGAGGGTCGCGGGTTCGAATCCCGTCGTCCGCTCCAAGAATGTGCAGCTCAGCGGCCCCGAGCGGGCCGCTGATGCGCGTTCCGGGGCTCGTCGGTCGTCGGGTTCGTCACCGACGCGCGTTCTACGCTGCACCTCGTGGAGAACGACGGTTCACCGTTCGCGCAGGTACCGGAGCCCGGCGTCGGTCCGATACCGAGCCCCGTGACCTACGAGCAGCAGATCGCCTCGGCGGGCAGCGTGGCGCGCGGTCTGCGTTACAAGGCTCGCTGGGTGCGGGTCACGGTCCAGGTCCTGGTCGTCCTGATGGTGGTCAGCATCGCACTCGCACTGCTGATTCCGTTGGCGAAGGCGCTGGTGACGTAGCCGTTTGCGCGATCGCCGCGCCGGCTGTGAGGAGACGTCGGAGGGGTCCGTATCCCCAATGAGTAGTTGATGCGGCTTCGGCCACCTCGCCGGTCGACGTTCCAGCCCTCCCTGTCCGCACGCTGCTGGAGCGAGGGCCCGGAACCTCGACCGGCGACGAGTCTGGTCCCAGCTCGGGGCGTGTGCAAGCACGAGCGGGCGCCAAGACAGTCATGACCACCGGGCGTACACTTTCGGCGGGTCGGGACCGTTGAGCGTGTTCTCTCCCTGCCCGGAATCGCTCCGGTCCCGATCCTTTCGAAGCCGCGCACCCCGCGGACCCGGATCCCCGAGCGATCAGGTCTCCCGCACGACGTCGCCCGCCGGTTTGTCGTCGCGCTGCCCGAGGTAGGCGGGGTGGCGAATGTGGCCGGTGCCGGTCCATTCGGTGAAGCGGATCTCTACGACGACGTCGGGTGCGACGAAGTGCGCGTCCTGCGGGACGCCTTCGCCGCCGAAGGGGTTCACCGCTCGTCGCAACGGAACGAACACCTCGGACAGCCGGTCGAGTTCGCGGCTCGAGAATCCGGTACCGACTTTGCCCGCGTAGCGGAGGTCGTCCGCTTCGTAGACGCCGATGAGGAGAGCACCGATACGGCCATGTCGCGACCCGGTGCCAACCGTCCAACCGCCCACGACGAACTCCTGACGGAGTTCGTGCTTCACCTTCAGCCACGCACCGGTACGGCGACCGGGCTCGTAGCGAGCGTCGCGTCGCTTCGCCACGACGCCCTCGAGTCCGAGGGCGTTGCTCGCGGCCAAGGTCGTCGGGCCGTCGGCGGTGCTCGGCGGAGGGGTCTGCCAGGTCGGTGCGTTCAGTCGGAGCCCGTCGAGCGTCGACCGCCGGTCGGTGTACGGGAGATCAAGCAGCAGGTGGCCGTCGAGCCAGAGCAGGTCGAAGAGGATCAGTGCCACCGGCGCTTCGACCCGCAACGTCCGCAGCCGGGTCTCGTCGCGCACGTGCATCCGTCGTTGCAGCAGCTGGAAGTCGGGCCGACCGGCTTCGTTCAGGGCCACGATCTCACCGTCGAGCACCGCAGGGACCGGATCGAGTGCGGTGGCGAGTGTCTCGAACTCGGGATAACCGGCGGTGACGTCACGCCCGTTCCGGCTGGTGATCCGCACGCGACCGTCGACCACTGCGACGAGCGCCCGCACGCCGTCCCACTTCATCTCGTACGCCCAGTCCGGGCCGACGGGCAGTGTCGTCGCCGGCTTCGCGAACATCGGCTCGACGCCGAGCGGCGCCGGGTCCGACCCTTCGCTCACACCGAGCCGAGGGTTTCGTCGAACAGGTCGCGCATCGCGCGCCACGATCGGCGGTCGGCGTCCGCGTTGTAATCGATCACGGTCGGCATACCGGCCTTGGCCGCATCCGGATTCGTGAAGCTGTGCACGACGCCACCGAAGAGCAGCATCTGCCACGCGACGCCGCCGGCGCGCATCTCGGCTTCGAACTCAGCGCGCTGCTCGGGCGGGATGATCGGGTCGTCGGCGCCGATGTTGACGAGTACCGCGCCACGGATGTTCGACGCGTCCTCCGGGCGCGGCGTGCCCAGGCCACTGTGGAACCCGACGATCGCCTTGAGGTCGGCGCCGGCCCGTCCCAACTCGAGGGCCATCGTCCCGCCGAAGCAGTATCCGATCGCGGCGACGCGGTGTGCGTCC
>JBBQXR010000011.1:0-20914 GCA_038209455.1 Acidimicrobiia bacterium | reverse complement strand
AGTACCCGCAACCGCGCCCTCACCCGGCAGATGGACCGCATCGACGACCTCGTGCGTAAACACGCGATCGACGTGACCGACGACCAACCCGCCATCGTCGCCCTCAACCGGTAACGCCAGATTGGCGACGAGTGGCGGATCTACGCTGGGCGGGTGATCGTCCTCATCCTGATCGTCGCGCTGGTCGTGGTTCCGCTCGTCGAACTCTTCGTGATCATCCGCGTGGGAGAGTGGATCGGTTTCCAGTACACGATCCCGCTGCTGATCGCGTTGTCGATCGGCGGCGCCATCCTCGTGAAGCGCGAAGGCCTGGGGGCATGGCGGCGGGCGCAGGCTCAACTCCGTGCCGGCGAGGTCCCGGCCGCCGAACTGGTCGACGGAGTCCTGATCCTGTCGGCGGGAGTACTCCTGCTGACCCCCGGCTTCGTCACCGACGCCATCGGCTTCCTGCTCCTGATCCCGGTCGTGCGGTACTTCCCCCGCCGATGGGCACGCAGCCACCGCTACACCCGGGCGTCGGGCGCGGTCTACGGCCGGGTCATCGACGTACGCGGCACCGCGGGTCCGTCGACCGCCCCCCACCCACCGGCCATCGAGCCACCGGATCCGGACGCACCCCACGCCTGACCATCAGGCAGTCACGGGTTCGCTCCCCGGCAATCGGCGATCGAGCGCGACCGCACCGAACGAGAGTGCGAAGAACAACGCGGCGACGATGGTCGCGGCGACGGCGACGTACGCGTAACCATGGAGGTCGGCCCGCAGGAACTCGTACGGGTAGTACGGCTTTCCGAACCGATCCTCGACGATCGCGCCGCGGATCAACGTGTAGATCAACCACACCACCGGAAAGATCACCGCGTAGCCGACGATGCGGGCCGACGTCTGCCGACGCGGTCCGAACACGAGCCATCCGAGCACGCACGCGACGGGCGAGAACGTGTGCAGGACGAAGTCGGCCACGGCATCGAACCCCGACAGTTCGTGCAGTGATGCGATCGCGATGTGGAACACGATCCCGGTGATCGCGATCCCGATCACACCACAGAGTCGGAACACCCGGAAGACCGTCGATGGTCGCGTGAGGTTGAACGCCAAGAGGGCCGTCGTGACCGCCACGATGATGTTCGACTGAATGGTGAAGAAACTCAACACGTTCACCACGCGGTCGGCCACGCTCGCGAACCGTCCGTGATCGTTCTGGATCGCCAGCACGACTTGGAGCACCAACCCCGCCGTCACCACCAGCGAGGTCAGCCCGAAGGCGGCCCGCGCCCAGGATTCCCGCTTGGTCCCACTCATCCACGCAACGTACCCGGCCTCGACCCGGCCGTCAGGTGACGCGGAGCAACTCGGGCGCGGCGGGACAGTCGGCCCGATGGTTCAGGATGCCGAGCCCTTCCAGTCCGGTGGGTCCGATCACTGCATCGAAGGGCGACGCGCCACATTCGACGTACGGGACGTCCTCACCAAGGGCATCGCGACAGGCGCGATCGAACGCGTCCAGCAGACGGCCGGGCAACGCGTAGCCCCGCGCCACGACGAGCCACACCTTGGCCCCGACGCTGCGACCCGCGTCGATCAGTTCGGCACTCCCGGGCGCGAGGAAGACGCGCCCGTCTCCGCAGGCGACGGGAGCCACGAGGATGTGCGACGGTTCGAGGACGAGGAGCTCGGACTCGTCGATCACCCGCACCGGCTGGACCGAAGCCCGTAACCGACGCGACAGCTGATGGTCGGACCGACCCGATCGGACCGCCAGCAACTCCAGGTCGATCCGCTCGGCCAGCCCGTCTCGGACCACGTCCGGCCAGGCGATCACTGCGACCGGGCGTTCGTGGGGAAACGGAAGCGCGCCCGCCAGCCGCGCGCCCGTGGTGTCCGATCGATGCTCCCGCCACGCACCCCACGCGCCCTCGTGCGGATCGGGCGCGCCCAGGACGTGGGCGCACAACCACCACAACGGCGCCACCGTCGGGTGATACGCGAGCAACCGCCGACACGCGATGACCACCCCGAACGGATCGTCCGCAAATCCCGCGAGGCAATCCGCGGCTTCTTCGAGCAGTGCCTCCTCGTCGTCGGCGTCGGACCACCGAGCGAGCGACCGGAGACGTTCGAAGGGCTGCATTAGTTCGTCCGGGGTTCCTTGGGGAGACCGAGCACGCGCTCGCCGATGATGTTGCGCATGACCTCGTCGGTGCCGCCGGCCACCCGCATCCCGGGGGTACCCAGCACCATCTCGGAGAATGCGTACGTACCCCATTCGCCGGTGTCGGCGATGAGGCGGGGGCCGAGGATCTCGCCGACGAGTTGGTTGACCTGCTGCATGTTCTGGGTGAGGACCAGCTTCGCGATCGACATCTCGGGCCCGGGCAGCTGGCCGGCCCGGATCTTCTCCATCGCCCGCAGGTTCGTGTACCGAGCGACCGACGCACGGATCAGCGCGTCGGCGAGGCCCTGACGCACCACGGGGTCCTGGTCGACGCCAAAGTGCTTCGCCATCTCGACGAAACGGGTGAGGCTCATCGAACCGCCGCCGGCACCACCGCCACCGATCGAGGCCCGCTCGTTCATCAGCGTGGTCAACGCGACGGTCCAGCCTTCGTCGACGTCACCGAGCCGGTGCGAATCGTGGACCCGGACCTCCTCGAAGAACACCTCGTTGAACGACGCACCACCGGTCATCTGGCGCAGCGGCCGAATCTCGACGCCGGGGGCGTGCATGTCGACGAGGAACATCGACAGGCCCTTGTGCTTGGGCTTGTCGGGCGAGGTACGGGTGATGATCTCGCCGATGTCGGAGTACTGGGCGCCGGAGGTCCACACCTTCTGCCCGGTGAGGATCCACTCGTCGCCGTCGCGCTCGGCCTTGGTCTGGATCCCGGCGAGATCGGAGCCCGCGATCGGCTCGGAGAAGAGCTGGCAACCGATGATCTCGCCGCGCCAGAGGGGACGGAGGTAGCGCTCGCGTACCTCGTCGATGGCGTGGGCGAGGATCGTGGGCGCGACCATCCCGAGACCGATGCCGAACGGGCTCTGTGACGGGATCGCGTACTGACCGACGATCTCTCGGTAGGCGCGGTCGTACTCCTTCGTGAGCCCCCGACCGCCGTATTCGGTGGGACCGGTGATCCAGCCGAACCCGGCGTCGAACTCCTGCTGCTTCCAGTCCTTGGCTGCGGCGACCTCGCGGATCTCCTGCTCCGGCGTCTTCTCGTCGAGCATGCCGACCCGATCGGAGCCTTCACCCCAGACGAACTTCGCCTCGCTCCGCTTGGACGCGCTGGCATCCAGGAACGTCGTCGCGGACGCGGTGAACTCTTCGAGAGAAATGTCGGACATGCGGCCTCCTCGTTGCAGCCTCGGATCGTATCCATGTCGGCCAGTACCCGGTCGCTCGGGCTCCGGGATCACGCCAACGCGCGTTCTAAGGTGCCCGGCATGTCCGAGCGCGTCGACGTCGCCCCGACGCCGCCGCCGAGCCTGGCCCGGGTGGGCGACGCCATCGAAGCCCGTGTCCAACGGCTGCTCGACGCCGAGATCGCGCGGTGGACGCTGGTCGACGATGCCCTTCGTGCGCCGCTGGAGGCACTCCGGTCATTGGTCATGGCCGGGGGGAAACGACTCCGGCCCGCGTTCTGCCACTGGGCCTTCGTCGGCGCCGGCGGCGACCCGAACGACCCGATCGTGGTCGACGTCGGTGCCGCGCTCGAACTGCTGCACACCTTTGCGCTGGTCCACGACGACGTGATGGACAATGCGGACCGCCGCCGCGGCCAACCGTCGGTACACGCGGAGGCCATCACCACCCACGGGGACTCCGGGTGGCGGGGCGAAGGTCGTCGCTTCGGCGAGGGAGTGGCGATCCTGGTCGGCGACTTCGCCTTCGTCTACGCCGACATGCTCGTGGCCGCGCTCTCACCGGAGGCCCGCGCGCTGTACGACGAACTTCGCGTGGAGTTGTGCGTCGGTCAGTACCTCGACCTCGCGGCGACAGCCGCGGGTGGCCGGGACGAAGCTCAGGCCCGCCGCATCGAGTGGTACAAGAGCGGCAAGTACACCGTCGAGCGACCGCTCCATCTGGGCGCTTCCCTCGCGGGCCGTAGCCCAGAACTCAGCGCGCCGCTCTCGGCGTTCGGCCTCCCACTCGGTGAGGCGTTCCAGATGCGCGACGACCTGTTGTCGGTGTTCGGCGATCCGGAGATCACCGGGAAGCCGGTCGGCGACGACCTCCGCGAGGGCAAGCTCACTCCGCTCGTCGCGGCCACCGCGCGGCGGGCCGATCCCGCCGGACTCGCGCTGCTGGAACGCATTGGCGCGCCCGACATCACCGCCGAGGAGATCGCCGGCCTCCAGCAGACGATGATCGATTGCGGTGCCGTGGCGCACGTGGAGGAGGCGATCGAGGCATTGGTGGCCGAGAGCCTCGACGCGCTGGCCCGAGCGCCCATCACCGCCGATGCACGCGATGCCTTGGCCGACCTCGGCGCGTTCGTCGCATGGCGCGACCGATGACGGACGCGACGTCGGCCGTCGAGATCCGCGGGTTGGTCAAGCGTTACGGCGACCGCACCGCCGTTGACGGACTCGACCTCACCATCGGGGTTGGGGAGATCTTCGGCATCCTCGGCCCGAACGGCGCCGGCAAGACCACGACCGTCGAGATCCTCGAGGGTTACCGCGCCGCCGATGCGGGCTCCGTCCGGGTCCTCGGGCTCGACCCGATCACCGACGCCGCTGCGCTCCGGCCCCGCATCGGCGTCATGCTCCAGGAAGGCGGCCTGTACCCGGGCGTGCGGCCACTCGAACTGCTCCGTCTCTTCGCCGCGTTCTACGACACCCCGGATGATCCCGACCGGTTGCTCGATCTGGTGGGTCTCCGCGACGCCGCGGGCACGATGGTCCGGCGCCTCTCCGGCGGCCAGGCCCAGCGGCTCTCGCTCGCGACCGCACTCATCGGCCGTCCCGAAATGGTCTTCCTCGACGAGCCCACCGCGGGCATGGACCCACGGGCGCGGGCCGACACCTGGTCCCTCGTCCGGACGCTACGGGATCAGGGGACCACCGTCCTCCTCACCACCCACTACATGGACGAGGCCGAACACCTCTGCGATCGCCTGGTGATCCTCGACCGCGGCACCGTCGTCGCCGGCGGCAGCCCGGCCGAAGTGACCGGCAGCGTCACCGAGCCGACCCTCAGGTTCACCACCGCGACCCCGTTCGACGCCGCGGCCCTCAGTACCGCGATCGAGAGACCCATCGCCGCTGCGGGCGGCGAGTTCGTCGTCGGTGGCGAACCGACCCCGTTCGTCATCGCCACCTTGACCGCGTGGTTACGCGATCAGCAGGTGCAGCTCACCGATCTGCGTACCGGTCACGCCACTCTCGAAGAGGTGTTCCTCCGCCTGACCGAGGAACCGACCGCACCCGAAGTCGTCGCGGGCTCGCGACGCGGTCGACGGGGTAGTCGATGAGAGCCAAGGCCGTCGGCGCGCAGACGAAGCTCGAACTCGCGATGACCCTTCGCCGCGGCGAGAGCCTGCTGGTGACGCTGGCGATCCCGATCGGCATCCTCGTGTTCTTCGGCAAGGTCAACCCCCTCACCGCGGTGAAGGGCGACCCGGTGAACTTCCTCGTCCCGGGAGTACTCGCACTCGCGGTCATGGCGAGCGCAATGGTCTCGCTCGGGATCGCGACCGGGTTCGAACGGCGATACGGCGTGCTGAAGCGGCTGGGTTCCACGCCCCTGTCACGCGGAGGCCTGCTCGCGGCCAAGACCCTCAACGTGGTTGCGGTCGAGGTCCTCCAGGTGGTGGTGATCGTCGGGACCGGACTCGCGCTGGGCTGGCACACCGACGCGGCCCGGGTGGCCGAGGCGATCGGACTCCTGCTCCTCGGCACCGTGGCGTTCGCCGGGATCGGGATGCTCATGGCGGGCACGCTGCGGGCCGAGGCCAACCTCGCGTTGTCGAACGCGTTGTTCCTCGTCCTCATGTTCCTCGGTGGGATGGCCTACCCACTCGCCAAGCTGCCGACTGCGGTCGAGTCGATCGCGCGGCTGCTGCCCGCCGCTGCGCTCGCGGAATGCGTGCGCGCCGCGCTGCGCAACACTGCGTTTCCCACCGGCGCGTTCGTCGTGCTCCTGGTCTGGACCATCGGCGCGCCGCTGGCCGCGGCCCGCTGGTTCACCTGGGAAGAGGCCTGAAACCGCCGACCCGAACGGGAAAGGGTTACCGGCGAACGATCCGCTGGACGGCGCCGTCGAGCGCAGCTTTCGCCGGCAGACCGAACGAACGGGCGCGGATCACACCCTTGCGGTCGATGAAGAAGGTCTGCGGGATCGCGCGAATGCCGTAGGCGCGTGCGGTTGCGTCGTCCTGACCACCCTGGGCCATGGTCCAGTTCGCATGGTGCTCCCGCGCGTAGCGACGCGAGTCCATCGCAAGGTCGCGGTAGGTGATGCCGACGATCGCCAAGTCCTTCGGGCGGTGGGCCGCCAGGTCGTGGAGCACCGAGAACTCCTCGCGACACTCCGAGCACCACGACGCCCAGAAGTTCACGATCACCGGGCGGCCCTTGAGCGACGCCAACGTGACGCGGCCGGGACCGGAGAGGCCAGGGAGATCGAAGGCGGGGGCAGGACTCCCGGCCGCGGCGACGCCGGCGACGCGGGTCTTGGCGGGGCCGGGGTCGAGCTGTGGTTCGGCGGAACCCGATCCGAGCGCGGCACCGATGCCGACGGCAATCAGGATGGCGAGGGCCAGCGACCCGAGGAGAACGCCGCCTCGCCGCCGCTTAGCCGGCACGAACGAGGACGTCGACGGCGATGGCGACGAAGAGCAACGAGAGGTAGGTGTTGGAGTAGTGGAACAGCTTCATCGCCCGTTCGGGCGTCGCGTCGCTCACCAACTTCGCCGCGCCCAGCACGAACATCGCGCCACTGACCAGAGCGACCACGCCGTAGATCCAACCGAGGTCGGTGGTCGGCACAAGTGCGAGCGACACCACGACGGTGACGATCGCGTAGACGAGGATCTGGCGCGACGCGGCGGCGATGCCGATGACGACGGGCAGCATCGGGATGCCGGCCTTCGCGTAGTCGTCGCGGTAGCGGACCGACAGCGCCCAGAAGTGCGGCGGGGTCCAGCAGAACACGATCGCGAACATGATCCACGCCGGTACCGCGAGCGAACCGGTGACCGATGCCCAACCCACGAGCGCGGGGACTGCGCCGGCCGCGCCACCGATCACGATGTTCTGCGGGCTCCGGGGCTTCAACCAGATCGTGTACACGAACACGTAGAACAACATCGCGGTGACCGACAGCGCCGCCGACAACAAGTTGACGGTGACGGTCAGCCACACGAACGCGACTGCTTCGAGCGCAAGCCCGAAGATCAACGCGGCCTGGGGCGAGATGTCGCCCTGGGGGAGCGGCCGGGAGTGCGTGCGCTTCATGACCTGGTCGCGGTCACGCTCGATCCAGCAGTTGATGGTGTTGGCCCCGCCGGCCGACAACGTGCCACCGAGGAGCACCGCCGCGATCAGGCCGATGCCCGGGAGTTTGCCGGCGGCGAGAACCATCGCAGGGACGGTGGTGACGAGGAGCAGTTCGATGACGCGGGGCTTCGTGAGCATGAAGTACGCACGAAGCACCGACAGGGTCCGTCGATCCGAACGCACGGGCGTGGGGATCGCGGAGGCGAGATCATCGGGAAGAGCCGCCACGACCACCGACGGTAGCAGTCGACTCCAACTCGTCACGAAGCCCGACGGGAGAGTTGACCTGACCCCACTAACGTCTCCGGGCGTGGCCGACCCGACTCCCATCCGCAGTGTCCCGAGCGACGTCGACAGCAAGCAGGCGATCCGCATGACCGCTGATCGGCTGCTCTGTTCGCCCGGCAGCGAGGCGGGGGAGCGCAAGTCCCGGTCCGGGATCCTGATTCCCGCGACCGCGAACGTGGACCGTCGCCTCGTGTGGGCCGAAGTCATCCAGGTCGGGCCGACGGTGCGCAACGTCGAAGCCGGTGACCAGGTGCTCTTCGCCCCCGACGCCGGTTTCGAGGTCGAGATCCGCGGCGACGACTACCTGATCCTGAGAGAGCGCGACATCCACGCCGTCGCCTCGAAACGTGAGGGCGGCCAGACCGGCCTCTACCTGTAGAGGGAGATCCCGATGGACATTCGCCTCGACGGTCGCGTCGCGCTTATCACCGGCAGTTCCCGTGGGATCGGCCTCGCCATCGCGCAGGAGATGGCATCGAGCGGGGCATCGGTGATGATCTCGAGCCGCAAGGCCGAGACCCTCGAGGAGTCGGTGACCACGCTCAGCGGCAACGGCGCCTGGTTCGTGGCCAATGCCGGCGATCCCGACGATGCCGCGGCATGTGTTGCCGCCACGATGGAGCGGTTCGGCCGGATCGACATCCTCGTGAACAACGCGGCTACCAACCCGTACATGGGCAAGACCATCGACATCGACCGGCCCCGGCTCGACAAGACCATCTCGGTCAACTGGGCCGCGCCGTTGATGTGGAGCCAACTCGTGTGGCAGGCGTGGATGCAGGAGCACGGCGGGACGGTGCTGAACATCGCGTCGATCGGTGGTCTGTCGGTGGAGACCTCGATCGGCGCGTACAACGCGACGAAGGCTGCGCTGCTGCATCTCACCCGCACGCTCGCCGCGGAACTCGCACCCGGTGTCCGGGTCAACTCGATCGCACCCGGGCTCGTGAAGACCGACATGGCCCGTGCCCTCTGGGAACGCGGCGAAGAGGCGATCGCCAAGGTGCTTCCCATGCACCGGTTGGGAGAGCCCGAAGACATCGCCCGCGCCGCCACGTTCCTCTGCTCCGACGCCGCGAGTTGGATCACCGGCACCAACCTCGTCATCGACGGCGGCGCGCTGCTGTAGCTGTCAGATCCTGGGGCGTCCCGCGGGACGCACCTGATCAGGTGACGTATCGCTTGGGTACCCGCACCGTCTCGGCACCGTTGCACCTGCCGACCGTTGTGCGCTGGTGTACCGAGGCGGTATAGCAGGGGACAAAGGTCGGCGGATTCGTTTGGGTGACATTGGCGCACGCCTGGGTGGTGGTCTGACGGTGCCGGTGTGTCTAAGAGAGACTGTCGGTATGGGAATGAGTTGTTCGGCACGATGGGGGGCCGTCGTGTTCCTGATCAGCATCGCAGCGTGCTCCGGTAGCGAATCAGCGAGATCTCAGGCCGCCGACTCATCTGTCCCGCTCGTCGCTGCGCCTCCCGAGTTCCGAGGACAATGCGCGGTCGCGGCCGAACAACTTGGCTTCGCCGTGCCCTGCCTTTCTCAGGTGCCCGAGGTGCGGGACCACGGGATTGTCTGTCCGCCGAGCCCTGACGCCGCACTTCCGCCGTGCACCGGCCGGGCCGGGGTGCTGCGCTATCCGATCTTCTTCATGGACGTGAATGAGTTCCGGGTTGGTCCCGGTTACGCGGGCGTTGACGGCAAGCCCGTCGGTCACGTGACCATCTCGGGAACGAAGCATGAAGACTCCCCGGGTCCACCCTGCTTCGGAACGGTCACCGGAACGTTCCAGATCACCGACAAGACGGTGACCGAATATTCCTGTACCAACGACTCACTCCAGGTCCAGCGGAACGCCCAGCACGGCGAAGGCGCGTATGTCGGCCACCTGCTCCTGGCGTGGTCGGCCAATGGAATCGACTACGCGGTGAGCGCACACGGGCACACGCGAGCAAACCTGACGTTGGTCAAACGTCTCGTCGCGTCGATCACATACTCCGCACCCGCCCGGTCGGTATAGAGAGTTCGCTCGGGTGACATTCCCGCGCCCCTGGTGTGCGATGAGTTGCTCACCGGGGTGGCAGCGGGCGCAGGTGGCGTTCGGTAGGGTCGCATCGGTGGGAGACGAGCCATCGAACGCCGCGACCGAAGCCGTGGTGTTCATGGTTGCGGTATTCGCTGAGGGGCCGCCGCCTGAGCAGGTCTTGCGGGCGGCACTCTCGGACGACTTCGCGTACGAGGACCGTCGCGCCGGATGGACCTTTCCCGACGCCGATGCTGAGTCCTATCCGAAGGTCATCCTGAGCATTTGGCAAACCGGTGCTGCTGGGCAGCCACGATGGGACGTCGAGACTCTCGCCGTGCGGGGCGAGCGGTTCGCCGCGATTGTGCTCCGGATCGACTACGGCAACGGGATGGTGACCGAGTCCATCCATGTCTTCGGGCTTGATGCCACTCTCAGCCTGGTGCAATGCGACGTTGATTTCGACCTTGACGATGTGGATGGGGCGATCACGGAACTGGATCGGCTGCACGGACTGTCCGAGACGAGCTGAGCGTCACGCCTCTCGGAACGTCACTCAACGCCGCGATGGTCCCACCATCTCAGCGCCTTTCATCTGAGATGCGGTGAGCGCATCCAATGACGACTGGGTCCTTGGTTCAGGGACAATGCCGAAGGCCTGGGTGTCTTCGCCTCTGCACGAGAAGGGCCCGCCGACCGTCGTCTGCTGGTGTACCGAGGCGGTACAGGAAGGGACAAAGGTTGGGGGATTTCGATCGGATGTCATGGCCGCGACACGAACCTAGCGCCGCACGTTCGGACCCGACGACATTGCCGGGCACGTCGTGGTAGTCCGTCAGCCCGACTCGAGCGACTCGTCGTCACCGTTGATTTCGAGACCTGTACACAGGGAGGTTCCCAGATGGCCAGGCTGATCTATTCGGCGATCGCGTCGCTTGACGGCTTCGTCGAGGACGAGCAGGGCAACTTCGACTGGGTGGCGCCGGACGAGGAGGTGCACGCGTTCGTCAACGACCTCGAGCGCGATGTCGGCACCTATCTGTACGGGCGGCGCATGTACGAGACGATGGTCTACTGGGAAACCGACGAGGATCAGGCGCCGGTGGCTCGGGACTTCGGTGAGATCTGGCGCGCCGCCGAGAAGGTGGTCTTCTCCCGGACCCTGCAGAGCGTGTCGAGCGAGAGAACCCGCATCGAGCGCGAGTTCGACGCGACGGCGATCAGGCAGATGAAGGAGGACTCGCGATCGGACATCTCGGTCGGCGGGGCGGAACTCGCGGGCCAGGCGATCGCCGCGGGGTTGGTCGACGTGTGCCATCTCCTCCTGGGGCCGGTCCTCGTGGGCGGTGGCAAGCGCGCCCTGCCTGCCGGCGTCAACGCGCAACTCGAGCTGCTGGACGAGCGTCGCTTCCGTAGTGGCTTCGTCTACCTCCATTACCGCTTCTGAGCGACCGACGGAAATCCTCGTATCTGCGATCAGCGTGCTCGGCCTGGCCGCGCGACCGACTGACTCAGGTCCCGGACTCCGGGTCGGCCGGGCGCTCCTCGAGGTCGATCCGGGCGAAGGCGTGCGCAACGAGACCACTCGCCAGTCCCACGATTGCACCGAGCATCGATGCCGGGATCCCGAGTTCGAAGACAGCGAACCACGCGGTCGCCGGATGTACCCCGAGACCCACGATCAGCCCGACGATGCCTCCCACCACACCGGCGGAGACCGCCCCGATGGCAGCCCATCGCGTTGCGCTTGCTTGCCGTGCCCGCCCACGAATCATCGTGGGCACGGTACCGCCGGCGCCGCGCGTCGGGCTCCCGGAGCCACCCCACCTGAGCGTGGACTGATCCCGGACGCGGGCACGCGGGCAACGGGCCAGTACCGTGGCCGACACCCACTATCCGCCACCCATGGAGTCGGAGATGCCCGTCATGTTCGGTGAGATCATCGGCTGGGAGATCCTCGTCCCACTTGCCCTCATCGCCGTCTTCTTCGGCGGCGCCAAGATCCCGCAACTCGCGCGGTCGCTCGGTCAGGCCCAGAACGAGTTCAAGAAGGGCCTCCATGAGGGCGCCCACGACGACGCCGAAGTCGACGACACCAAACCGTCCACGCCCTGACGCCCCAGCCAGTCGGCTCCCGATCGCTCAGTCGCGCAACCAGGTCACGCCCTCGCGATGCCGTTGCGCGAGTTCGGCGTACGCGGGGGGATTGGCCTTCACCCAGAACTCGGCCGGGGAGCCCTCGACACCACGCTTGATCACGGCCGGTGCTCCCGCCGCGAGCATGCCGGGCGGGATCGTCATCCCCGAGGGGACGACCGAACCGGCGGCGATGAGCGCGCCGGCACCGACGGTGGCACCGTCGAGCACGAGGGAACCGTTCGCCACCAGACACTCCTCGCCGAGGATCGCACCGTGCACCACACAGTTGTGGGCGACGGTCGCACCGGCCCCGACCTCGGTCATGAGTCCGGGCGGACCGTGGAGGACCGCACCGTCCTGCACGTTCGCGCCGGCACGGATCACGACCGGCGCGTAGTCGGCTCGCACCACTGCGCCATACCAGACCGATGCGCCGTCCTCCACGTGGACGTCACCGACCAACGTTGCCGTCGGCGCGATGAACGCGCGGGCGTGAACCTGAGGACGCAGCCCCTCGAAGTCGTACAACGGCATGGCGCGCTCCTGGGCTCGGGTTCGGGGTGGTCGATGCCGTCAGACCGTCAGCGACGGTCAGCGGGTATGGCAGCAGTACTCAGGCAGTCTTGCGCCGGGTGCGGGTCAGCGTGATCGGCGTCTCCGCCGGGTGATGGACCTTCGGCAGCCGTGAGTGCATCCGACCGTCGAGATACTCGGCGACGCTCTCGAACAAGTCGTCACCCACCATCTTCCGGAGCTCGGGTTCGAGGCTGCGATACACGGGTTCCGTGCCGGTGAACGCTTCCGGTGCCTCGGTACACCACCACGCGAACTCGTCACCGCCCTCACCCCAACCGTGACGGGCGAACTCGGTGAGGCGGTGGTGCACCACACCGTCGTTGGCGTCCTCGTCGTGTTCCTCGATGTTGCGCAGCGGCACCTGCCAGCACACCTCGGGCTTCACGTCGCTGTGATGGACCCCGGTGCGCATCGAATAGGTGTGGAGCGCGCAGCCCGCCCCGGCCGAGAACCCGGGCCGGTTGAGGAAGATGCACGCGTCGTCGACGAGACGGGTGCGGAAGTCACCCTTGCCGACCTTGGCCCACACCCCTTTCTTCCGACCCTTCTTGATGAACTGCCAGTCGTCGGCGGTGAGCTTCTCCGCCACCTTGTCGACCAGCTTGCGATCCTTGGGTCCCGACGAATGGGCGCCGTAGGAACAGCACCCCTGCGACATTTCGGGCGACTTCTCGGTGAGCACCCCTTGGCATCCCTGCCCGAAGATGCATTGGTAGTTCGAGGTGAGGAACGTGACGTCGACGTGCCAGACGTGCTTCTTGCGCTTCGGGTCCTGGAACGTGACCCATTCGCGAACCGGGCTGGTCATTGCTCTCCTTGGTGACGGGTAGAACGGGGAATGGACGCGCCGACGGCCGCGAGTTCGAACCACAGTTCGGCGATGACGAGCACACCCTTCCAGAACTGGTCGAGCACGATGCGCTCGTTGGGCGCGTGGATCGAGTCGTCGGGGAGTCCGACGCCGAGGAAGACGACGGGCGCGTCGAGCACCCGGCCGAGTGCCTCCTCGGGACCGGAGCCGCCCTCGCGCGTGAACACCGGCGCGCGACCCCACACCCGTTCGATCACCCGGGACGCGGCGCCGACCGCAGGATGGTCGAGCGGCGTGAGCGCGGGCGCGACTGAGCCCGACGGTGTGACCTCGACCGCAACGCCGTCGGGCACATGGTCGGTCAACCACTCCTGGAACGACGCGGCGATGACCTCGGGGTCCTGATCGGGGACGAGTCGGAACGTGAACTTCACCCGGGCGGTCGCGGGCACGATCGTCTTCATGCCGTCACCCGAGTAACCGGTGCCGATGCCCGTGACCTCAGCGGTCGGACGGGTCCAGATGCGTTCGAGGGTCGACGCTCCGGCCTCACCGGCGAGTGCGGCGCCGTTGGCCGTGGCGCGGAACGACGCTTCTTCGAACGGGATCGCGGCCATCGACTCGGCCACCGCAGGCGAGTTGGGCCGGACCGCGGCGTAGAAGTCGGGCAGCGTCACCGCGCCGCGCTCGTCGTGGAGGTCGGCGACGAGGCGAGCCGCAACGTGAGCGGCGTTGCGCACCGCGCCGCCGAAGCTCCCCGAGTGCAGGTCACCGGAGGCGGTGCGGAGCAACACGTCGAACGCCACCAGTCCCCGCATGCCCGTACACATCGACGGCACCGACGCCGACCACATTGCGGTGTCCGAGACCACGAGGACGTCGGCCCGGAGCAGCTCCCGCTCGCGCACGAGGAGCGCCTCGAAGTTCGGGCTGCCGACCTCTTCCTCGCCTTCGATCAGCAGCTTGACGTTCACCGGCAACCGACCGTCGCGGGTCAGGAGCGCCCGGATCACCTCGAGGTGATAGAGCACCTGGCCCTTGTCGTCGACGGCGCCGCGGGCGAACAGCTGCCCGTCCCGGATCGTGGGCTCGAACGGGGGTGAGATCCACTCGGCAAGCGGGTCGACGGGCTGCACATCGTGGTGGCCGTAGACCAGAACGGTCGGTGCCTCAGGAGCGTGGAGCCAGTCGCCGTAGACCGAGGGGTGCCCGTCGGTCTCGAGCAGCGTCACGTGTTCCAATCCGATCGCCCGCATCTGGTCGGCGCACCAGACGGCCGAGGCGCGGACGTCGGGAGCGTGTTCCGGAGCGGCGGAGATGGCGGGGATCCGCAGCCACGCGTCGAGGCGGGAGAGGATGGCGGCGCGCGCCGACTCCACGTACTCCGCCAACACCAGCTCCGCCACAGCGGCGAATGTAGTGGGACCCGTCGGTAGCATCGGAGCATCCGTCCCAACTCGAACGTCCTGACCGATCTCGTCGCCGCTCTCCGCACCGGACTCGGCGCGGCCAACGCACGGTCGGAGCCACTCGAACTCGGCCTCTACGCGCGTGACGGTGGGACCGCGAGCGGGCAGGCCGGCGCAGTGTGTTTTCCGCAATCGACTGCCGACGTCGCGTGCGCGGTCCAGGTCGCCAACCGTTTCGGAGTTCCCTTCGTGGCCCGGGGGAGTGGGACCGGTCTCGCCGGTGGGGCAACGCCGCTCGACGACGCGCTCGTGATCGTCACGACCCGGATGAACCGGGTGCTCGAAATCGATGCCGACGCCCGCCGGGCGTGGGTGGAACCCGGTGTCCTGAACCTCGACCTCACTCGCGCCGTCGCCCATCTCGGCCTCCATTACGCACCCGACCCGTCGAGCCAGCAGGCGTGTTCGATCGGCGGCAACGTCGGCACCAACGCCGGCGGCCCGCACTGTCTGGCCGCCGGGGTGACGTCGGCCCACGTGCTCGCCGTCGAGGTCGTGCTGCCCGACGGCACGGTGGAGATCCTCGGTGGACTCGGGCCCGACGCGCCCGGCCTCGACCTGCGCGGGACGTTCGTGGGGAGCGAGGGCACCATGGGGATCGCCACCCGCATCTGTGTACGACTGATGCCCGATCCGCCCGAGATCCGCACCCTGCTCGCCGACTTCACCGCGATCGACGACGCGGCCGCTGCGGTCTCGGCCGTCATTGCGGCCGGGGTGGTGCCGGCGGCCATGGAGATGATGGATGCGCAGGCGACCCGTGCCGTCGAGGACTTCGTGCACGCGGGGCTGCCGCGTGACGCCGACGCGGTGCTCCTCGTCGAGGTCAGCGGGTTGATCGACGGTGTGACCCACGACGCGGCGATGATCGACGAGATCTGCCGCGCGCATGGAGCACGGACGGTGAGGGTCGCGGTCGACGCCGCCGAACGGGCACTGCTGTGGAAGGCCCGGAAGTCTGCGTTCGGCGCGGTGGCCCGCATCGCACCCGACTACTACCTGCACGATGCGGTGGTGCCACGCACCAAGCTCGTCGAGGTCATCCGGCAGGTGTACGAGATCTCGGCCCGGTACCAACTGATCGCGATGAACGTCTTCCATGCGGGCGACGGCAACCTGCATCCACTGCTGGTGTTCGACGGGCGCGAACCGGGTATCTGGGATCGCGTGCATGCCGCCGGCGACGAGATCCTGCGCGTCTGCATCGATGCCGGCGGTGTGCTCTCGGGCGAACACGGCATCGGACTCGAGAAGCGTGATGCGATGCCCCTCTTCTTCACCGCCGACGACCTCGATGTCCAGGCCCGTCTGCGTGACGCGTTCGACCCCGATGGTCTCGCCAATCCCGACAAGATCCTCCCGCGTGGCAGCCGCTGCGGCGAGGTGGGCGCCATCCCCGCCGGAGCGTGGGTATGAGCGCGACGATGGCCGAGGAGTTGCGGGAGGCGATCGCCGCGGCGGGATCAGTGGTGGCCGTCGGCGGCGGTACCCACTCGGGCATCGGTGGCCCGGTCACGGGCGCGGTGGAAGTCCGCGCTCCGGTGGGCATCGTCGACGTGCAGCCTTCCGACATGACGGTCACTGTGCGGGCCGGCACCACGTTCGCCGAACTCGATGCTGCGCTCGCGACGCACGGGCAGGAGTGCCCACTCGATCCCGACGAACCCACTGCGACCATCGGCGGGACCATCGCCGCGGGACTGTCCGGCCGGCGGCGGCTCGGGCTCGGACCGATGCGTGACTACCTGCTCGAAGTGCGTTTCGTCACTGCCGACGGTCGGGAGATCCGGGGCGGCGGACCCACGGTGAAGAACGTCACCGGGTACGACATTCCTCGGCTCTTCGTCGGTTCGTTGGGCACCCTTGGCGTGATCACGCAGGTGATCCTGCGCACCCGGCCCCGGTCCCGCGCGTCGCAGTGGTTCCGCGCGACGAGCAGCGCGGCTGAGGTCCGGCGCGCCCTGTTCTCGCCGACCACGATCCTCGGTGGACCCGGCACCGTCTCGGTCCTACTCGAAGGCGACCCGGGTGACCTCCGGTCCGAAGCGGCGACGGCCGGGCTCGTGCCATCCGATCCGCCGCAACCATTGACGGGCACACACCGCGGCCGCATCTCGATCGACCCCTCGCTCATTGATGCCCTGGCCGCGAACCTCGCCACGATCGCCGGTCTCGACCGAGTCGCCGAGTACGGAGTGGGTACGGTCCACGTGGCGACGGAGGACCCGGAGGGACTCGGTGCCGCCCGCCAGGAAGCCGAGGCCATCGGTGGGTGGCTCCTCCGGATCGCCGGAGCCCCGATGATCGATCCATTCGGGGCCGGGTTCCCGGCGGTGGCACTCCAGCGGCGCATCCGCACCGTGCTCGACCCCACCGGCAAGCTCAGCCCGGGCCGCGTCCCGATCACCGAACCCGACGACGGCACGCAATGACTGGGACCCGATGAAGCTGCACCTCGACGAGTCCGAACTGGTGGCGTGTGTGGGATGCGGCCTCTGCCTGCCGCATTGCCCCACGTACCGCGTCACCGGTGAGGAGATCGCATCTCCACGCGGCCGCATCGCCGCGATGCGCGCAGTGGTCGAAGAACGCGCCCCGGTCAACGCAGCGTTCGTCGCCGCGATGGACGCGTGCGTGCAGTGCCGCGCGTGTGAGGCGGCCTGCCCGTCGGGCGTGCAGTTCGGTCACCTGATGGAGGACACCCGTACCGCCCTCGAACCCGACCGGTCCCGCGTCCGCCGGGCCGTCGAGTGGGCCGGGTACCGCGCGGTGCTCCCGCACCGTCGGGTCCTCGGGGCGGCGACGCGTATGGCGGCGATCGGCCAACGACTGCACCTCGTCCCGAGACGCTTCGGCCTGCCCCGGCTTCCCCTCACCCCGCCACCGGCGCTCACCGCCGACACCGACCCGGACGCGTACCTCTTCACGGGATGTGTGATGGATGCGTGGCAGCGTGGCATCCATCGCGCCGCGCTCCGGGTCATGCGTGCCACCGGCGCCCGGGTCGGGCTCCCTGACGCGGGCGCCGACTGTTGTGGCGCGTTACACGTGCACGCCGGTCGGCACGCCGATGCGGTCCGGCTCGCCGAACGGGTGATCACCGCGTTCCCGGGCGACGGGCCGATCGTGGTCGACAGTGCCGGGTGCGGCGCCGCGCTCCTCGATTACGGCCGACTCCTCGGAACCCCCGCCGCCGTCGCGTTCGCCGCGCGCGTCGTCGATTTCTCCACGTGGGTCGCCCATCGTGAACTCACGCTTCGCCCGAGCGACACCGTCGTCGTGGTGCAGGACCCCTGCCATCTCCGGCACGTCCAGAAGGCCCACGAACCGGTCGCCGCAACCCTCGGCCGTGCGTACGACGTTCGGATCACCAGTGACGACGGACTGTGTTGTGGAGCGGGTGGGGCCTATTCGGCGTTCGAACCCGAGCTCTCGCTCGCGATCCGGGACCGCAAGGTCGCCGCGTTACGCGCGGCCGCCGGAGACCCGCACCACTTGATCGTCGCGTCGGCCAACCCCGGCTGTGCCATGCACCTGAGCGCAGCCGGTCTCGACGTCCGCCACCCCGCCGAACTGTTGGAGGCCCGCCTTGGAGATGTCTGACCTCGTGGAGCAACTCCGCACGATCGAGGAGAGCCTGCGCGACCGCGCCTATGACGCGCTGCGTGCCGCGGCGAAGGGCGACGAAGCCGCAGCGGCCGCGGAGAAGAAGATCCTCCAGGCCCGACGCGGGATCGAGAAAGCCATCCGGGCACTCGACCCCATCAGCGGCGACGTCGACGAGGGGCCGTGAGCGAGGCGGACCTGAAGCGCGATGACGGGCTTGCGGTGGTCTGGTTCCGGCGGGACCTGCGCCTCCAGGACAACCCGGCCTGGGCCCAGGCCACCCGGAGCCACAACCGGGTTGCGGCGGTCTACGTGGTCGACCCCACGCTGCGGGATGCCGCGGGCGAACATCGCCGTCAGGCCGTGGACGATGCGGTCGACAGCCTCGACGATGCGCTCCACGGCGGCCTTCATCGCCTGCACGGCGACCCCGCGGTCCAGATGCCCCGGTTCGTCGCGGACCACGAGGCGAGGCACGTCTCCTGGAACTCCGACGTCACGCCCTACGCGACTCGACGGGATCGCGCCACCGCCAACGCATTGTCGGCACTGACCGACTGTTCGTGGGGAGCCACGTGGGGCTCCCTTGTGCGTGCGCCAGGATCCATCGAGACCGCGGCCGGTGGCGTGCCGAAGGTGTTCACCGCGTTCTGGAAGCGGTGGCAACAGCAGCAGATCTCGCCTGCGCCACTCGCAACCGCTGTCACCCTCGTTGCACCCGACGGCGACCGGCCAGTGCGGCCCGACGCCGCGCCGAACGGTCTCGAAGCCGCCGCGCTCGATCACCTCGAGGAGTTCCTCCACGAGCGACTGAACGGCTACCCGACGGACCGTGACCTGCCCGCGATCGTCGGCACCTCGCGTCTCTCGATCGACCTCAAGCGCGGCACCATCGGCCCGGCCACGGTCGCCCGGCGGGCCGCGACGTTCGAGCACGGTGACCCGTTCGTCCGCCAGATCGCGTGGCGCGACTGGTTCGCCCATCTTCTCTTCGAGAATCCCGGCATGGTCACCGCGCCGCTCCAGGCCACGAAGACGCCCCGGTGGCGCAACGACGCGGACGAACTCGCGGCGTGGAAGGAAGCGCGCACGGGGTTCCCGATCGTCGACGCCGGGATACGCGAGTTGCTCGCCACCGGGTACATGCACAACCGAGTGCGCATGATCGTGGCCTCGTTCCTCGTAAAGGACCTGCTCGTCGACTGGCGGATCGGCGAGCGGTACTTCCGCCATCTCTTGGCCGACGGCGATGTCTCGCAGAACGTGGGGAACTGGCAGTGGGTGGCCGGGACGGGTCCCGACGCGGCGCCGTTCTTCCGCGTGTTCAACCCGATCTTGCAGAGCAAGAAGTTCGACCCGGAGGGGGACTACCTCCGGCGCTGGGTCCCGGAACTCACCGGGCTCGACGACCGCGCCATCCACGAACCGAGCGGCATCGGGCCGTTGGAACTCGCAGCGGCGGGCATCACCCTCGGGGTCGACTATCCCGAACCGTTGGTCGACCACGCCGACGCACGCACGCGCGCCCTCGCGGCCTACGAGCAGACGAAGCGGTAGCCGTTACAGGGCGTTGAGCGCGTCGATCAGGCGGCGCAACCGAGCCCAGTGGTACTTGTCGAAGCGGAAGGCCACCCGGTCGAGGTGGATCTCGTCGCCATCACGCTCTTCCCGTGGCGTCGGCCCGGAGGTGTGGATCTCGCCCGATTCGATGATGTCGGCGAACTCGGTGTTGAGCCGGGCCAGGTGTTGCGCGTCGGGCGCGCGCTGCACGCGCAGGACGATCTCGCGACCGACGAACCGCATCGAGTGGTAGTTGCGGTAGAAGCGCAGTGCTTCGTCGACCGCCGCGTCGACGTCGTCGGTGATCATCACCAGGTCGAGATCGGTGGGGGCGAGATAGCCACGGTCGAGCAACTCGGCCACGACGAAGTCGCGCCAGCCCTTCCAGTACGTACCGCCCGGCGTATCGAGCAGGATGACCGGCGCCGGTTGCGCCTTGCCGGTCTGGATCAAGGTGAGCGTCTCGAACGCCTCGTCGAGTGTCCCGAAGCCCCCGGGGAGCAGCACGAACGCGTCGGATTCCTTCACGAAGCTGAGCTTCCGAGTGAAGAAGTACCGGTAGTTGATGAGCTTGGGATCGTCGGCGAGGAACTCACTCGTGGTGCCCTCGAAGGGGAGCCGGATGCTCACGCCGAACGCGTTGTCGACGCCCGCACCCTCGATGCCGGCGGTCATGATGTCGGGGCCGGCACCGGTCACCACCATCCACCCCCGGTCCGCGAATCGCGCCGCGAGCCGACGGGCCTGGTCGTAGAGCGGGTCGTCGGGGCGGGTGCGCGCCGATCCGAAGATCGAAGCCTTCCGCGCCGCGCGGTACGGCGAGAAGATCGAGAACGCGTACCGCATCTCCTTGAGCGCGGTGTTCGCGATCTTCAGGTCGCCCCGGTTGGCGTGGTCCCGAGCGAAACGCAGCGCGGTCACGATCATCTCGAAGACGAGAT
>JBBQXR010000010.1:0-21068 GCA_038209455.1 Acidimicrobiia bacterium | reverse complement strand
GAGGCAGTGGCTGGTGCCGGCGCACGCGGCGCGGCGGGCCCACGGTGGGCTGTACGCCAGCGTGGCGACGATCTCGAGGCCGCGGGCGCGTGCCTCACGCACGATGGTGTCGGTGCTGCGGTCCCAGCGGAAGCTCGTGGGCCCGTCGCCCTGGATCGAGTTCCAGTCGAAGTCGAGCGCGATCCAGCGGGCGCCGGTGGCCACGATGGCATCGAGTTCACGCTGACGGTCGGCGTCGTCCATCCAGAGGATCCCGGACCCGGGGTTGAACCCGGCCCGACGGGCGGCGTCGGTGGCTCCACCGGGTGCGACCGCGCCGTCGGAGGAGATCGGGCGGTCCGGCGGTGCACTCGCCGCCGGCGAGATCGGTGGACGGACGAATCCACACGCGCTGACGGCGGTGATCAACACCGCGCCGATGGCGGCGGCGCGGACGCGGTGCAGACGAACGGACATGGCTCCTCGAGAATGATGATGACGTTGATTCCGTATCGTCACGGAGGGTGGTTTCGTTGACGGGTCGCGCCCGCTCTTCGTGGTCAGACGTGAAGAACGGTTCGAACGGCCCAGCGAAAACTGCGCGAACCGGACCGCTCGGAGACGCCGTACTAAGAAGTGGCGATGCGAGCGCTGACCTACCACGGGCCCTTCGACGTGCGGGTCGAGTCGATTCCCGAGCCGAGCCTCTTCGACCACGAGAGCGCGATCGTCGCCATCCGCGCCTGCGGCATCTGCGGGAGCGACCTCCACATCTACGAGGGACACGGCTTCAGTCCCGACCTCGGGTTCTGCGTCGGCCACGAGTCGGTGGGCGAAGTCGTCGCGATCGGCTCTGCCGTCGGGCGGTTCTCCGTCGGTGACCGAGTCCTCGTGGCGGCCTCGGTCGGCTGCAACTCGTGTGCGCCCTGCCGGTCCGGATACGTCCTCGGCTGCGAACGCGGGCGCAGCGGCTGTTACGGCCTCGGTTCGCTGCTCCCGGGCAGCCAGGCCGAGTTCGTCGCGGTTCCGGCCGCCGACGGCAACCTCGTCGCGATCCCCGAGGGCATCAGCGACGACGCCGCGCTGGTCCTCACCGACAACGCACCGACGGCCTGGTACGGCGCGCGTCGGGCGCGTATCGAACCGGGCGACGTGGTCGCGGTCGTGGGACTCGGGCCGGTGGGCATCATGTCCGTGCTCGCGGCCCAGATCCTGGGCGCCGGTCGGGTGCTCGCCATCGACCTCGTGGAATCACGCCGGGACGCGGCGGCTGCGCTCGGGGCCGAACCGATCGACGGCGACCCGCGCGTCGCCGTACGGGAACTCACCCAGGGTCGCGGTGCAGACGTGGTGCTCGAGGCGGTCGGTGCCGATGCCACCATCGATCTGGCCACCAAGATCGCCGCGCGTGGGGCGCGGGTTTCGGTCGTCGGTGTGAACCAGAACGCGGCGTTTCCGATGCACATGGCCCTGGCTCAGTTCAACGAACTCGAGTTCAGCATCGGCCTGTGTTCGGTCCAACGGGAACTCCCCGCGCTGCTCGCACTCACGCAGTCGGGTCGGCTCCACCCCGAGGTCGTGGTGACCCATCATCTGCCACTCAGCGAAGGCGACGATGCGTACGCGTTGTTCCACTCACGGACCGACGGCGTCGGCAAGGTCGTGCTCGACCCGGGTTACTGAAGGCAGCTCCCGGGCGTCGAGCCCGGTCAGCTGATCGCGCCCTTCCATTTGTCGATCATCGCCAGCATCGTGATGAGCAGGAGGAAGGTGTCGAGACACGCGATCGACGTGAACGAGTGGCGAAGGCGGGCGACCTCCTGCTCGTTGCCCTCGTCGATGGCGGCAGCTTCCTTCCGGAGGAGCGGCTCGAAGACCGCGATGCCGAGCGTGGCGCCGATCAGGACGGTCGCAATGCCCACGAACACGAATCCCTGCCACCGCCAGTGGCCGTGGAGAACGAGCAGCACGCCGCTGATGCCCACCAGGATCCCGGCGACGTTGTAGTACCGCTGCCCGAGGAACCGTGAGGTCTCGGTCCAGTGGCGTGCCGTCGGCGGTCCGGCGCGGCGGAGGCGCGGCGCGACGACGAACTGGGTGAAGTTCGCTCCGAGCCAGGCCGCCACTGCGGCGAGGTGGACCAACAGCAGGAGATTGCGCGTCATCCCAGAATCTTCGCGGCTCGCGGGTGGGTGCTGGGTGACCTACCCGGGAGGTTTCGCAGGACCGAGCATTCCGGCCGCGGCGATCTGCTCCAGGATGTCGGGTGGATCGTTCCAGTTGGGGTCCTCGGCGCGGGGATGGTGCGCCACGAGGTCGGTGATGCCCAGTTCCCGGTACCGGCCGACGAAGTCTTCGAATCGCTCGACGCTCGCGAGCGGACGGTCGTCGCCGACGCCGGCCAGCATGATGCGGTCGACATCGGCGGGGTTGCGTCCGACGGCCGTGCACGCGTCTTCGAGTCGATGGATCTGGTCCCGGACAGCACGTTCGATCCCGGCGCTGCTCTCGTCGTGCCAGGGGTCGCCGATCGTGATCCAGGCGTCACCGAAACGGGCGGCGAGTGCGAGCGCCCTGGGACCTGACGCGGCCACGGCGAGCGGAAGGCGTGGCCGTTGGAGTGGTCCAGGGCGCGTTCGGGCGTCGGCGATCACGTAGTAGTCCCCGGCGAACGAGTACGTCTCGTGGGTCAGGAGACCGTCGAGAGCCTCGACCATCTCGGCGAACCGGGCGGCGCGGTTCGACATGGGGAGCGGTTCGGTTCCGTAGACCGTTGCGTCCCAGCCGACTCCGCCGGCGCCGATACCGAGGACGAACCGACCGCCCGAGATGTGGTCGAGCGCGATTGCGTCCTTGGCCAGCGTCAGCGGTTCCCGGAAGTTGGGTGAGCAGACGAGCGTGCCGAGCCGGAGCCGGCTCGTGACGCCGGCCAGGCCGGTGAGCCAGGGGAGTGCTGCGAACCACGAACGCTCCCGGTAGTGCTCCCACGACAAGTGGTCATAGGTCCAGAGGTGGTCGAAACCCAGGGCTTCGACGCGACGCGCTTGGGCGACGGCCGTCGGCCACGGGTCGGTTGGAACGATGCAGACGCCGATGCGCATCCGGAGAGCTTGACCCACATCCCGAGGAAGCGCGCGGTGGGTCAGCCGAGGAACTCGAACGCACCCCGGTCGTCGTACGAGCGGGGGCCACTGCCGGTGTCGGTGACCGTGGGATCATCGACGCGGCCGGCCGCGTCGAAGTCGGTCGCGGGCGCGCCCGTGATCCCCGAGTTCGCGGCATCGATGGCGGGGGACCCTTCGGTGAGGTGGAAATCGGCGGCGGCCCGATCCCGGAAAGCAGGGTTGCCCTCGATCCCGGCGGGTTCCTCGCCGGTTGCCGTGCGGAACGCAGCGACCGAGGGGTAGATCTTCCCGGCCCAGTCGACCATCGTGCCCGGCGCGCTGAGGAACAGCACGTCGAAGTCGAGCGAGATCCCGGTGCGCGAGGCGGAGTCGACCCGGATCTGCCCGCGGGTGCGGGTGCTCGCCACGCCGTTGTCGCTGCTGATGGTGTTTGCGACCGTCCCGTTCGGAGAGCCGGTGAACTCGATGCCGGAGTCGTAGTTGCCGACGACGGTGTTCGCGATGATGCGGGCGCCGTCGGTGTTGTGGATGTCGATGCCGTGGTCACCGTTGTTGTACGTGACGTTGTTCGTGACCAGGGTGCCGGTCGCGGTCGTCCAGATGTTGATGCCGGAGTCCTCGTTGTCGTGCACCACATTGCCGTCGAGGACGTTGCCGGTACTCCCACGCAGGTCGATTCCCGCGGCCGCCCGCACGTAGCCCCGAGCGTTGGCGAACGAGGTGTTGTGGCTGAAGAGGTTCCCGTTCGAACTGCTCGACGCGTAGATCCCTGCGTCGCTGTTGTGATCGGTGGTGTTCCCCGAGATGGTGGACGCGATCACGCCGCTGAGCTTGATGCCGGGCTTCGTGCTCCCGGAGACCGGCTTGCCGGCGAGCGTCACGCGATTGGCGGCAATCACCAAGTGGGCTGCGCTGCTGGCCGAGATGCCGTTCCCGGTCGTGCTGGTGACGGTGAAGCCGGTGACCGTCACGTAGCTCTTGCTCGAGATCTTGAACCCGCTGGTCCCGCCCTGGATCACCACGGTGGCGCCCGGCCCGGCGGTGAACGTGATCGGCGCGCCCGCGGTCCCCGAGTTGGAAACCGAGATGTCGCCGCCGTAGGTGCCGCTCGCCACGAACACGGTGGTATCGGCCTTGGCGACCTTGGCTCCCCGGACGATGGTGCAGAACGGTTGCGCCGCACTGCCCGTGCCCGTGTCCGAGCACGCCGGGTTGGCGCGGTCGACGTAGAGCGCAGTGGTCGCGCCCGCAGTCGCGGTGCCGACGAGCAGAGTGCCGCCCGTGCCGGCCACTGCGAGGATGGCGATGGCGATGGCGCGTGCGCGCCGTTTCCCGATCATTGGTGAAGCTCCCGATTCCCGGCCCGTCGGCGGAGCGTCGTCCGCCGAAGCGGTTGATTCTACTAGAACCGGACAAGCGGAAAGAACCATCCATAATGCCCGAACGGCTCCGGCGTCATGAACGCCGAGTGATCGCACCGACGGGTCGGCCGGCGTGCGCCATGCTCTCCGAGGCCTGCCAGCTGGCTGCCGCAAGGTGCTGGATGGGGTGCTGTGTGGTACGCCGCCTGGGACTCGAACCCAGAACCTACAGATTAAGAGTCTGTTGCTCTAACCAGTTGAGCTAGCGGCGCGGGATGAATCTAGCGGACACCACCTCGATGCCGACCAACCGTTGTCGCGGTCATACCGTGCAGCCACCGATGGAGGGGTCATGGCCGTAGCAATCACCGGATCGTGTGGGTTGATCGGCACTGCCCTGGCCAACGCGCTCCACGAGCGCGGCGACCGTGTCGTCCCGGTCGTGCGGGGTACCGGACTCGGGCTGCGGTGGGATCCGGCAGCCGGCACCATCGATGCAGCCGGGTTCGAGGGCTTCGACGCGGTGGTCCACCTCGCGGGCGAGGGCATCGGCGAGAAGAAGTGGACCGACGAGCAGAAGCGCAAGATCCGTGACAGTCGGGTGCAGGGGACCGAACTGCTCGCCGCCACGTTGGCCGGGTTGGAACGTCCTCCGTCGGTACTCGTGTCCGGCAGCGCCATCGGCTGGTACGGCAATCGGGGAGACGACGTGCTCACCGAGACGAGTCCGTCGGGCCCGACCGACGATTTCCTCGTCGACGTCTGCCTCGAGTGGGAGGCGGCGACGGCGCCGGTCGAGGCGGCCGGCATCCGTACGGTCCATCTCCGTACCGGCATCGTGCTCAGTCCCGACGGCGGCGCGCTCGCCCGGATGCTCACGCCGTTCAAGCTCGGCCTCGGGGGTCGGATCGGCAGTGGCCGCCAGTACATGAGTTGGATCTCGCTGGCCGACGAGGTCGGCGCAATCCTCCACGCCATCGACACCGCCTCGGTGTCCGGCCCGGTGAACGCGACCGCGCCCAACCCCGTCACCAACCTCGAGTTCACCCACGGGCTCGGGCGAGCCCTGCACCGGCCCACCAAACTGCCGACGCCCCTCCTGCCGCTCAAGCTGGTCTACGGCGCGGAACTGGTCCAGCACCTCCTGGTGGACGGCGCTCGCGTGATGCCAGAGGTGCTCGAGGCATCGGGCTACACCTTCGCCCACCCGACGCTCGACGTCGCACTGGCGGCGCTGCTCACCTGAGCCGACTTCCATCCTCGGAGCGGCCGACCGTGATGCAGGCGGCCCAACACCTGACGGATTTTCGCCGCATTCCTCTTCGTCGCATTCATACCCTCACGGAGGCTCTTGTCGGCGCGGAGCACCCCGAGTACGGTCACCCCCGATCGCACTTCGTGCGTTCGGACACTGCCCCGGTCGAGCGGGTATGTGGCTCGCAGTCACCTCGACTCCAGGAGCCACGGTGGGCATGGCAGCGACCCGGAGTCGGAACGGGATGCCGATGAGCGCGGACCGAAAGACTGCACTGGTCGCGGGGCTCGTCTTCCTGGCGACCTTCATCTTCTCCATCCCGCAGCTCGCAACGTTCCACGATGCGCTGAAGAACCCTCGGTTCATCCTCGGTGCCGGCTCGGACACCGCCGTGGTCATCGGGACATTTCTCGAACTGTTGAACGTCGTCGCCAACGTGGCCACCGCGATCATCTTCTTCCCGATCCTCAAGCGGCAGAGTGAACGGGTGTCCCTCGGTTACGTCGCGAGCCGCATCTTCGAGGGGGTCATGATCGCGATCGGCCTCATCAGCGTCATGGCGCTCTTGATGCTGCGCTGGCACTACGAGAGTTCGGTCGTGACGGATCCAGGCGCGCTGTTGATGAGCGGACGGTCACTCGTCGCGGTCCACGACGCGACGTTCCTGCTCGGACCCGCGTTCTGCGCTGGATGGGGCAACGGCCTCATGCTCGGGTACCTGATGTTCAAGTCCGGGCTGGTCCCTCGACGTATGGCGATGATCGGGCTCGTCGGCGGTTCACTCGCGCTCGTGACGGCGACCGCCGTGCTGTTCGGCGCGTGGGAGCAATCGTCGGGAATCGGGTTCCTCTTCACGTTCCCCGAGATCGTGTGGGAGTTCTCGCTCAGTGTCTATCTGGTCTTCTGGGGATTCAGGCCGTCGCCGATCCTCACCCCGGCCACGACCTAGAGCCGCGTCCCGCAGCCGCGCCGGCGCATCAGATCACGTCGGTTCGTCGGGCCACCGCTTGGTCCACTCGCGCGGTAGCGCCGAAAACCACATCACGTCACAGCGTCGGCCTTGCCACACGCCGTGGGCACGCATCGTTCCCTCGTGCCGGAACCCGGCTCGGCGGGCTACCGCGATCGACGCTTCATTTTCGGCGACGATCGTCAGGAACGCGCGGGCTGCGCCGAGTTCGAATAACCAGCGCGTCAGGAGGATCGCCGCTCGAGTCGCGTATCCGCTTCCTCGTGCGCTGGCTGCGATCCAGTAACCGAACCGTGCGACGTCCGCCTTGGACCAGTCGTCGATCCCACAGCAACCGACCGGGTCGCCCGACCTCGTATCCACGATGGCGAAGGCAACACCAGTCGGTGTTCCCGTGGTCGCAAACGCTCGCCAGTTCGACGCGAATCCGTCGATGACGTCCTCTGCGTTTGTGATCGAGAGTGGCTGGGCCGGGCGTCCATGCCGATCGAGGACCCCGTTGAAGCGTCGGATCGCGGGGTCGGCGAACGCGTCCGCCATGAACTGGGCATCGTCCCTGGACCACGGCCGGAGGGCGACCACGTCGTCGGAAAGTGTCATGGCCAGCTCCGTTGCCTCATCGGTGCGCGCGACGCCAGGCGTCGCGAACAAATGGGGTGACCGAGGGGTTTCGAACCCCCGACCTCCGGGATCACAACCCGGCGCTCTAGCCAACTGAGCTACGGCCACCAAGAGTCGACTGCCGGAGCAATCGAAGGTTGCATGACGGTCGCCCGTCGTTGCTGTGTTGTTGCCTTGTCTTCTGCTGTGCCTCGTGCGCCCGAGAGGATTCGAACCTCCGACCGGCGGATTAGAAGTCCGCTGCTCTATCCAACTGAGCTACGAGCGCTCGTGTCCTTCCGGGCGGGAGCAGTGTAACGGTTGCCACCCTGGAGCAGCGGAGTGTTCGCACCAGTGACCAAGGACCCTGTCGCTCGTCAAGGAGCACCGGTAGCCTCCGGCCTTCACCTGGGAGGGGCTCAATGCATCGGTTCTGGTCTTGGTTGGCGCTCAACCTCGGAAAACGCGCGGGCATCGTTTCCATCGTCGGTCTCCTGATCACCCTCACGCTGGGTGCGGGGATCACGCAGCTGAAGTTCAGCTCCGGCCAGGACGCGTACCTGAACAAGACCGACCAGGTGTACAAGGACAACGTCGCCTACCAGAAGCTGTTCGGTGGCGAGGCGATGCTCAGCGTCATCACCATGGACAAAGGCCACACGGTCGACGAACTGTTGAACGACACGAACCGGCCCAAGCTCCAAGCGGTCGGCAAGCGGCTCGCGAAGAACAACAAGGACATCCTCGGCGTGATCACGCCGGTCGACGCGCTGCAACTCTCCGACAACCTCGTGTCGAGCAAGACGTGCGACCCGACCAAGAGCATCGCGGGGAAGCTCATCCTCGCGGCGCAAGCTCGCGCGCCCGAGGCGGAGCAGGCGACACGATCCGCGGACGCGACCAAGACGTTGCAGCGGGTGAACGCGGTCCCGTGCGCAGATCAGACGCTCGCCAACCCCGACTGGGTCAAGTTCCTCCTCATCGACAACCAGGGGGAGATTCGCAAAGCGTTGTTGCCGTTCTTCCCCGACCAGCGCCACGCGTTGATCATCACGCGCCTCCAGGGAAACGCGTCGATCGAACAAGAAGGCCACGGCGCCGATTACACCACCGCGACCATGAAGGCGGTGTCGTTCCCGCACTCGAAGATCGTGACCGGCGGCGCGGCGGTGCTGCTCAACGACATCAACAAGTACCTCAAGGGTGGGATGCTGCTGCTCGGTGGCATTGCGGTCGCGATCATGATCGTGATCCTGCTCGTGCTGTTCAACGTCCGGTGGCGACTGCTGCCGCTCGGCATCGTCCTGATCGGTGTCGTCTGGGCGTTCGGTCTCGCCGGCTATCTCGGGATCCCGCTCACGCTCGTGACCATCAGTGGGCTGCCCGTGATGCTCGGTATCGGCATCGACTACGCGATCCAGATGCACGCCCGGATCGAGGAGGAGGTGATCATCGACCACTCGGATCACCCGATCCAAGAGACCGCCCGCAACCTCGGACCGGCACTGATCGTCGTGACGTTCGACGCGATCTTCGCCTTTGCCGCGCTGCGGTTCTCGAAGGTGCCGATGATCCGCAGTTTCGGCCTCCTGCTCGCAGTGGGCGTGGCCGCGATCTGCTTCGTCTCCATCATGGGGACGCTCTCGGCCCTCGGGATCCGCGAATACCGTTCGCCGACCCAATCGCGCGACTACCGCGAGGGACCGCTCGGCCGATTCGTCATGTTCCTCGGCGGCATGTCGTGGAAGGTGGCCCCGCCGCTCGTCGCCGCGGCGCTGGTGATCTTCGTCGGTGGGGTACTGGTGGAGGACAAACTCCAGATCCAGACCGACCCGATCGCATGGGTGAACCCGTCATCGACCGCCGTGAAGAACATCCACGAGATCGAGCACCAGGCCGGCATCTCGAGTGAGCTCGGGATGTACGTCGTGTCGGGCCACGCGTTCTCCAACCAAACGGTGAAGTTCGTCGACAGTTTCACGGCCGAACAGCTCTGCCGCTACGGAGACGCGAAGCGCGCGGGTGAGCAGTGTCCGGCCGACGCCAAGGCCGTCGGACCGCAGAAGCGGGTGCTGGCCAATGCGTCGAGCATCGTCAGCATCGTCAGCTTCCTCACCGAAGTGCCGGGCACGCAGCCGGTGACCCCGACGGGTGCCGAGGTCAAGCAGGTGTTCGACGTCGCGCCCTCAGGGATCCGGAAGTCGACGGTGAGCAAGGACGGTAAGGCCGTGAACCTGATCTTCGCGACCACGCCGGCATCGCTCGCCAAGCGGGCCGTCGTCGTGAAGGAGATCCGCAAGCGGGTGTCGCCGCCGGCAGGGATCCGCGCCACGCCGTCCGGACTCGCCGTGGTCGGAGTGGGTCTCCTCGACAACCTCGAGGCGAACCGGATCCTGCTGATCTACCTCTCGATGGGTTTCGTCTTCCTATTCCTCACCGTCCGGTTGCGATCGGTCATTCGGGCACTCCTGTCGTTGGTGCCGGTGATGATCGCGGTGGGCGCGGCGTCGCTCTTCGCATACTTCGCCGGCTTCACCCTCAGTCCGATGACGGCCGTCGGTGGTCCTTTGGTGGTCGCCGCCTGTACCGAGTTCACGTCGTTGATCCTGCTGCGGTTCGTAGAGGAACGACGACGGGGTCTCAGTCCGAAGGAAGCGGTCGACGTCGCCGCGGCCCGTACGGGACGCGCGTTCATCGTCTCCGCCCTCACCGCCATCTCCGGGGTTGCGGTCATCGCGACGTCCTCGCTCCCGCTGCTGCGCGACTTCGGCATCATCGTCACGGTCAACGTCGCGGTCGCACTGTTGAGTGCGCTCGTCGTGCTGCCGCCGATGCTCGTCTGGGCCGACCAGCGCAACTGGGTGTCACGGGGTCTCGTCAAACCCCGCCCCGAAGGAGAACCGGTCGACGAATACGCGCCCACGCCCATTTAATTGCCGCTCCGCTCGCGCTCCTGATGGTCATGCATTCCGTGGGGCTCGCTCCGCGGCTGCTCGCCTCCGCCAGCTCCGTTCGGGGAGCTCGTTACGAATCGCGCGGTCTCAGGAAGCCGGAGTCGACAATCTTCTTGCTCCAGGGGCGGGCGAGGGCGCGGAGGCGGGAGCAGGTGTCCTCGCCGAGGGCTTCATAGGCGACCACGCTGGCCGCGTCGGTCGCGTCTTCGATCCACTGGCGTTGTGCTCTTCCCGGCTCGGTGAGCGCGAGGTCGTCGCCGGCCTCGAGCAGGCCGCGCGACTGCAACCCGTCGACCCCGGCCCGCCATTCCTCGGCCGGCCAGGCGCGGGTGGAGAGCATCACCGCGCCGGGGACGTCGCCGGTCGCCACGTGGGTGATCGCGGCTTCGAGCCCGGAGAGTCCGGCGGCGACGAGCGCGGCGATGTGGCCGTCGCCGCGGAACTCGCGTAGGAGCGTCTGCGCATGCCATAGGCGGAGGTGCGGCGCGTCGGGCCAGGTGAGTGATGCATGCCCGGCGAAGAGGGAACGGCCGTCGAGGTGCTCGCACGCAACGAGAGCAGCCTGTTGCGCCACATCGGCGGCCTCGACCATCTCGGCACTCTCGACGGCCGTCCCGAGTGTGCTGCGCAGCGCGGCATCGGCGCCCCGTACGCGCGCCGCGAGGATCTGGTCCCGGGTCGCCAACTCCCACGCCGCCGGGATCGACTCGCGCACGAGCCCGGGTCGGAAGTTGAAGAACGTCGCGATGACGACCTCGGCCGGGACGGGTCCCATCGGCGCCGCACGCGATGCGAAGTAGCCCATCTGGCCCGACAACCCGAGCGACTCGTACTCCGCACCGGCTTCCCGGGAGAAGTAGATCATTCCGTGGATCGGTTCCAGCGTGCGCCAGGTGCGACGGGCGACGAGCGGGTCCATGGGGGTCCTTCCTTGGTGCCGGTGCGGTGCCACACCGTGCGTAGAGCGTGACCGTAGCGAGCCCGCGGGCCGTCGCGCGCGGCCGGTTTCGCCACGCCGCGCGGCGCCCCGAGCGCGCTCTGCGATCGTCGTCCGTGGTGGTGGAGGAGTTGGTCCCACCTTGGGTTGGTCTTGGCTTGATATTTCCCTTCGCATCTCTAGGGTCCGCGCGAGTCGGCGGAACCGCCGACGGAGAGGTGACATCACCAATGTCGATGCTGGGGTCCGCAACTCGCGGAAGAAAAGTGTTGTTGGCGCTCGCCGCCGGGTTACTCGGGGCGGCGACGCTGCCCGCGTCGATCGCGCACGCGAATCCACCGACGATCATCGGATACGCGACGAACTTCGACGTGCCGAACGGAACTGACAAGGAGTGTGAAGGATTCGAGGTCGAGATCGAGGACGTCACCGACACGCAGATCACGTACACCTGGCCGGGGACTCCGAGCTATCCGAATCCGTACGGGACGGCAAAATCGATCACGAACACCACCTTCGCCGACGGACACGCCGGTGTCGTCGTGCGGATGGCCGCGGATTACGTGGGTGGCGCCTGGAGCGCGCACACGCCGATTGGTTCGGTGAATCACTACGGCGTCCACGTCACGGGAACTCCTGGAGTGCAGCGCTATTCGTGGCTCTGCGACATGGGCGGTTCCGGGGTCGGATCCACCGGCACGCTGTTGCCCTACGGCGGGACGACGCAGGGCAACTACTACACGCAGCCCGGCGTCCCGTCGGTGGTGCCGAGCGTGCAACCGACGCCCACGGGACCGGCCGTCGTGCCCGTGATCGTGCCGAGCGAGCCGCCGCCGCCGCCGGAGGCCCGATTCCAGGATGCGATCTGGGTCCTGAAGTACCAGGCGTCGAGCCCGAACTCCGTCGACGTGAACCAGCTGGTCGCGTCGGACCCCGAGGTCCAGAGTGCGATCACGCACTCGCAGATCTCGAGCGTGGCCGAGCTGTTCCAACCTGATCCCGGCACGACCGGGGAGGAAACCGAATCCGGTGACCCGATCGGCGAGGGTGATCAGTCGAGCCTGACGGTGACCGAGACCTTCCAGTACACAGGTCCCGTCGATCCGGTGGACAACTCGGCGACCTGTAACGAGACCGTCGGTGATCCGAACAATTGCAACAACTTCGTGGGACCGATGATCGCTCGACAGATGCAGTCGACGCAGTTGAGCAACCCGACGCCGCGAACTGCGGTCAATGCCTCGGTCTATACGACGGGTCGCCTCAATCCCATCGGCGGCAACGTCGTGAGTGGTGCACTCCCGAACAACGCCGACCCGGAGGTCATGGACTGCGGATCGGATCTCGGTTCGTGCTTCGTCGACGTCGACCGCGGCACGGTGGTGGACCTCACGGGGACTCCGGATGTGGGATACGACTTCCAGAAGTGGACGGGTGCGTGTACCGGCACCAACGCGGTGTGTCACCTCACCGCGACCGCGGTGAAGGCCACGAAGGCGTACTTCGTCGTTTCGCCGAAGCTGGCGGTCGGCATCACGAGGCGGGGGAGCGTGTCGAGTTCGCCCATCGGGATCGACTGCACCCGCGGCGCAACGCTCTCGGGAACGTGTAAGGCCCCGTTCCACAAGAGCACCGTGGTCACGCTCACCGCGTCGCCGGCGCCGGGCAAGACGTTCGTCAAATGGTCGGGAGCGTGCCTCGGGGTCACCGGTCCGGTCTGCAACGTCACTATCACCGCGAGTAAGACCGCCGGCGCGGTGTTCTCCGCGTAGGAGCCCGCAAGGCACGACGGCACATGCGATCACGCCCCCGGTATCCACCGGGGGCGTGGTCGCGTCGGGACGTCGACGCGGTCAAGCATGGATGAGTTGCATCGCGACCAGCACACCCACCGAGGCGATGCACCAGCGATGGTCGCGCAGGATCGAGCGGGCGCGTTCCAGTTGTTCGCCCGCCGCATCGGTGCCCTGACCGAGCCGAACGGCGTTGGGCACCGTCCGTCGGGCTGCGAGGCTCATCGGTGCGAGTGCGAGTATCAAGGAGACCCAACCGAGCCACTCGGGGTTGGTGGTCACGATCTCCACCACGATCGCGACGGTGGTGGCGACCATCGCACCGCTCACCGCAAAGTTCATCGGTCGAGCGTCGGTGGTCACGCGCCGGTAGTAGGCCGAGATGGAAGCGACGGACTCGATCGAAGGATTGGCGCCCCGCACCTGCGTGTCGAACATCAGGTCGAACCACAGAACCGCGAGGAGGAACCCTGCGGGTGCGACGACGAAGGCCTCCATGGCGGCGGAGTCTGGCAGTTCCGCCCGGACCGTGGGTCAGGCGTGGGTCACGTGCGGTGGTGATTCGTCGAGCCAGTGGATCTCGCTCCCTCGCACCACGAGCAGCTCCTCCCACTTCACCCCGATCCCGTCGCGTGCGATGTGTGGTTCGACGGCCCACAGGCCGTCTGCCGGCGGGTGATTTGACCGCGAGTGGTGGTTCCAGGTGGGCGACGGATGGTCCGGAGGCGTAGCCGCGGCGACCTCGGTCGTGAACCAGCTGATCACCGTCTGATCGAATCCGTCGGCGTCCGGCTCGACGTCGCGCCCGAGGCGAGCGACCCGGTGACCGAGGACCTCGCCGGGATGTTTGACGTGGCGATTCGAGTAGCCAGCGGCGGTGAGCCGGGTGTCGACGTCGATCGCGATTTCGCGGAACGTGGCACCGGCGCGCACGGCGTCGAGGATCGAAGCCCGGAAGGCGAGATCGTCAACCGCGATCGCGGCGTGAATCGGGTTCGGTCCGTGGCGGTACGACTGCGAGGTGTCGACGAGGTAGTCACCGAACACGGGGGAGGCGTCGACGATGACCGCATCACCCGGCCCCAGCGGACGGTCGGTGGGCCAGAAGCCGAGCACGGTCCACGGGTCGGGCACCGCCGTGCGATCGCCGAACAGCACGACCGGGAGGTGGAAGTAGCCGCGGACGCCTTCGTCCCGGTAACGGGTGAAGAGTTGCCGGGCCACCTCGCGTTCGGTGATGCCGTCGTGGAGAGTGTCGAGGACCGATCGTTGGATCGCGTACGACAACCGCTGGTAATCGGCGAAACGCTCGAGTTCGCGGTCGGTGAAGCCGTCGATCTTCATGGAATCCTCGCTGCGCCGCCGGAACGTTCTGGCGCATCGTGCCATGTCGGTCGGTCAGCGGCGGCGGACGTGAACCCGCTCGGGGCCCGAGCCGTCCACCGTCACGTCGCGTTCGAACACGAACCCGGCCTTTTCGAATGCCCGGCACGAGCGTGCGTTGTCCGGATGGGGCGCACCGATGGCGCGTGTGATGGTGGCATCGGCGAACACGAGGTAGTTGACGAACCGGTCGAGCACCGCGGGACCGAGACCGCGATCGACTCGGTCGGCCTCGCCGATGAAGAGGTCGATGCCGGCGCCACCGGGCGCGGTCTCGTTGATCTGAATCGCGTATTCCGGTTCGTCGGCCAGGGAGTACCAATGAATGAGACCAACCGGTTGTCCGTCGATCGTGATGACGTACCGCTGGGTACCGGCCGCCTCGGGATCCACGCCCGGCGCGTACTTCTCGTACACCTGCTCCTCGGTGGCGGCCCCGTCACCCGGGCCACCGAGAGAACCCGGACCCGAACTCACACCCCACCACTCGTAGACGTGTGGTGTGTTGAGCCACCGGCGGATCATCGGCAGGTCCTCGAGCGTGAGTGCCACGAACGTGATCTCGGGGTCGACGATCCCGACAGCTTCGCGCCGGCTCGAATGACAACCCGTGAGTGAGCATGCGTCTCGTTGCGCCATTCGATGCAAGGCGTGAGACTTTCGGACTGGCGACGCGAGAGTGGAGCGGGTGACCGGGATCGAACCGGCATGGCCAGCTTGGAAGGCTGGGGCTCTACCATTGAGCTACACCCGCGAAGGCGCCGAGGGTAGCAGCGCGCCCGTCGGCGACTGCGGCCAAACTCGTGGCCGGACGGACGGTACGCCCGCAAGACTCGCCGCGTGGACGTCACCATCCGACCGGCGACTGCCGCAGACAGCGAGCGGCTCCAGTCGATCGAACGGGACGCCGGCGAGCAGTTCGGATCTGTGGGTCTCGGCTCGATCGCCGACCACGATCCGTTCTCGATCGACGAGTTGGTTTCGTACGTCGAAAACGATCAGAGCTGGGTCGCAACGGACGCCGATGTGCTTCTGGGGTACATCGTCGTCGACCGCGTCGGTGGCGCCGCGCACGTGGAACAGGTGAGCGTGGTGCCCGAGGCACAGGGCCGTGGTATCGGTCGCCGTCTGATGGATCAGGCGCGCATCTGGGCAATCGAGCAGGGCTTCGACGCGATCACACTCACCACGTTCCGGGACGTGAGTTGGAACGCGCCGCTCTACGCGCACCTCGGGTACCGGCCACTGGGAGCACACGAGCTCGGCGGCGCGCTGCGCGCACTCCGCAATGAAGAAGCCGAACACGGCCTCGACCCGACGATCCGGGTGTGTATGCGCCTCGACCTCTGAGTCGTCGTATCGTCCGAGCTGATGCAGTTCACGCAGGATTCGCACGCCGCCATCGCGGACGGATCGGTCACGGTCACGTTCCGGCTGTGGAAGCGGCCGCACGCGAAGGTCGGCGGGCGTTACACCGTCGGCGCGGCGGTCATCGAGGTGGACACGATCGAGATGATCCCGTTCCGAGCCGTCACCGATGCCGATGTGCGGGACGCCGGCGCGAAGGACCTCGACGCGCTGCGTGAGCGGGCGGCGCATGCCGGCCCGATCGACGACGACACGTTGGTGTTCCGCATCGACTTCCATGTGGTGGAGGACGCGGTGACGCGCACGCCGAGTCCACTCGACGACGGGCACGTCGCACGGGTGATCGAGAAACTCGACCGGATGGACGGGCGGTCGAGTCGCGGCCCGTGGACGCAGCAGGTGCTCGAGTTGATTGCCGAGAACCCGGAAACGGTCTCCACCGAACTCGCGGCCGACCTCGACCGGCCACGGCCCGAGTTCAAGGTCGACGTACGCAAGCTCAAGGCCCTCGACCTCACGGAGTCCTTGTTGGTCGGATATCGGCTGACCCCGCTCGGTCGGCTCGTGGCCGACGCGCTCCGCTCGCGCTGAGAGCGCTTCGGCTTGCGTACACGAGTTCGAACTTCTCGTGTGCGTCCGGTTCGGTGAACGTCGGCAACCGTGGGACGTTCTCTTCGAAGGTCACAATGTACGACCTCTACCTGAACCCGGTCACTCAGGCCACGACGAGAACCGTCAACATGACGATCACGGCCGGGACATTCGCGCCGATGTCGTTGACGATCGCAATCGGGGCGAGCGAGACATCGGGATCAGCCAGCCACACGATTCCGGGCGGCACGCCGACGGCGCGGACGATGACCGCGGCCTCGGCCGGCCTGACCAGCGCCACCTGCAGCATCAGTCGCTGATCGGGCGGCGCGCCGGAAGCGGGCGTCATCCGGAACTGGTCGGGAAGGCGGGATTTGAACCCGCGACCCCCTGCTCCCAAAATCGAACTTGGGCGTCCGTGGATATTCGGCCGAGTACGTAAACCCTGTCAATACGGGGTGGATCGTTCGCGGCCGTTCGGACGCAACCGCCCAAGTTCGCCGGCTTGGCTGTCAAGTTGGCTGTCAAGACGCGCCGCGCCCCGTCGTGCATTTTCGGACCCAACCCACGTCGGGTCTCATGGACTCGCAGGGAGATGACTCGACCACGCTCGACGCCAACCTCTTCACCCGTCGGCTGCAGGATTCGCTCTCAACTCGGAGCAGATTTCCGTGACCGGCCGGCCAGTGCGTTCGGCTACGACCCGGACCATCCCGACGGTGGCCAGGAACGCGAACCACCACAGGTCCTGTTGTTGCCACCAACCCGCCGCGTCGAAGTAGTCGGGTACGGCGCCGGCATGAGTCGCCACCACCAGGTTCACTGCCGCGCGCAGCTTCTGTCGCGCCGTGTTACCCCGAACCTCGAACTCCGCCAAGTGCCGCTGCGCGAAGTCCTCCAGCGCCACCGGTTCGGACCGGGTCACTCCTGCCAACGCCAACGCATTCGCCCCCAGCTCCGTCAACACGTCCGCCGGAAACGGGAATTCCTTCGCCTCACAGAAACGAAACTGGTTTGTGAAGTCCTCGGGCGCACCCGAAGCGATGGCGGCCAACGCGATCCGAGTCACCTCGTGCCGTTCACGTTCCGTCGCCGCCACGTTCTTGGCCATGCCCACAACGGTAGGCGCCGACCGCCACCTCGATCGGCGAGCCCGGGCACCGTGCTGGCTACATCGCGCGACTTCGCGGGTGGCGCACTGAACTACGCACCCAGGGCCACGGTTGCGGAATGACACCTCACGGCCTGAGCAATGCTGCGCCCGATGTACCCAGAATGAGCGCGGCTGCCTGGCATGTACGCATCCCCCGGTGATCGCCTGCATCGCTCGGAACGGCGTCTACAGGTTTGCGATCCCGGTTACCAGTGCGATGGCTCCGAACAAGACGAAGAAGCCGCCGAGCAGCGACACCATCCAGCGCCGCGGCGCTTCGTCGGTGCCGTACATGCTCTCCAGCTGCCCTCTGGTTCCCATCGAAAATTTCCGGCTGTAGCGGGCAAACCCACGCCACCACCGCACCATCGCGCCCCCATAGAGGGCGACGGAGAGTCCGACAGCGATAAGAACAGCGGGCGGAGTGCTCACGCCACCTCTCACTCCCGTCACCGGTCCAGGATAGGTTCCCGTTGATCGCGCCAGTGCGTCTCCTTGCGCGTCGATGTCTCCGACTGCCACCCACCCGAGCGTCACGTCATTCGTTGGACACTGGAGCAGACCTTCGGTGCAGACGAGTGGTGCAGAGACTTGTGAAGGGTCGCGGTCGGATCCTGGCCGTGGCCGCCCCGAAACCGCCCGAGTGCGACGCGGGTCTCGAGCAGGATGAGCGTGGCGGCGCACTTGGGTGCGTTCGGTCGGTTGCGTCGAGGTCCGATCGTGGTTGGCGCTTTTGCTCGCCCTACGGGTTCCAGAGCTGCTCCGTCGCGGACTCGCGATTTCGTCTGACTCCATCCTTGACGCGGCCGCTGAGCATCGACGATGCAACTGCGTGGACCGTTAGCGCGGTCGTGAGTCGCGACGGCGCCGAATCGCGGTCGAAGGGTGCGAGGACGCGCTCGCCGATGGCGCGTGTCGAGCTGATTCGAACGTCGAGTTCGAGGCACGTCGTCGAGGCGGGTGTCGTTCACGTTCGGAGCATGCCGCTGCGGTCTCGGCCACTTCCGGTTAGCGGAAGTGGCAAGTCTGTGTCGCTCCTTGAACAGGCAAAACGGACGGGGCTTTGACGCACCGTCAAAGGCGCGGCGATCGCGGTCGCGGAGGTGTGTTCGCGACGACGACAGGGCACAGCAGGTTGTCAGTTCGTGTTGAGCGTGACGATGCGATCGACGAGCGCAGCGACATCGGGATCGTTGCTCGTGTCGATCGCATCGTCAGCGTCGTCGGGTGCCTCCCAACGTCCGAGGAAGTCCTTGACGTGCTCCCACGTCAGCTCATGCCATCCCGGGATCGCGCGGTCGCGTCCCTCGACTCGTCGGCGGAGACGGTCCCGATCTTCACACGCCGTCAGGACGACGACACAACGAGCTCCGAGCCGCTGAGCCAGCTCTCGGGACTCGGAGACCTACCGGCCCGCGCAACGCCATCGAGGACGACTGAACGCCCGAGACGCAACTGCTCCTCCGCAATGTTCCACAACAGCGACCAGCCGACGCGTCGATGCGTCACCCGGTCGAGCGACGCGAGCGCGTCCTGCACGGGCTCACACCACGTCAGCGCGCCCACCGCTCAGTCGCAACCGAGCACCGTCGCACCAAGCCGCAGCGCGACCTCGTTGGCGATCGTCGACTTGCCCGTGCCCGGCGGCCCGGTGCAGACGACAAGTAGCGGAGTCGGAGTCGGCGTCTGCTCCACCGCACGACAGTAGGCCGAGCCGTACCGCGCAGACGCGCGGTGCAGACACTTGGTGCAGACGGTCGGTGCAGGCGCGCGTGAAGGGTTGCGAGCGTCATCGTCACCGCCGTTCGGCATTCGTCTGGGTCGTGCACGAACGTGGCGGGACCTCCCTGGACCCTTCATGTCGCGTTCTGACGCTCGGACGCACATAGAAGAGGTATGACCTCAATAGATGACCTACCGGCGTCACCGAACGGTGACATCGAGCCAATCCTGGTGACGATCCCTGAAGCCGCGCGAGCGTTGGCGATCGGGCGGACGACGCTGTACGAGCTCATCGGGCAACGGCGTATCGAGGCCGTTCACATCGGCCGCTGTGTTCGAGTGCCGGTCGAGGCACTGCGAGCATTCGTCGAGGCCGAGCGAGCGATGCGATGACCGGGTACCGTCCCGACCGCTCCCGCCGTGGGCTCGCCGGTCCGCCACGGCCTCGAATGAATCCTGACGTCGTCCACATGGCGATGCAGGTTGAGAGCGTTGCAATGCCACGACCGTGCCTCTCCGAACATTGCGACAAACGAAGAGAAGTAGGCACACGATGACGAAACGACGTGGACAAGGGGAAGGTTCGATCCACCAGCGCCAACGCGATGGAAAGTGGGTCGCGGTCCTCGACTTCGGGTGGCGTGACGGAAAGCGTGTCCGCAAGACTGCAACGGCCGAAACGCGGCGCGAGGCAGCGGACAAGTTGAAGGAGCTGCAGCGTGACCTTCACAACCGGCTACCCGTGCTCAACGCGCGACGAACGTTGGAAGACTTCTTGAACCAGTGGATCGAAGAAGTTGTGATTCCCACGACGCGCCCGCGCACCGTCGAGACGTACCGAGGCGTTGTCGATTCGCATTTGATCCCCGCACTCGGAAAACGCACGCTCGCACAGCTGCGACCGCAACACGTGCAACGGATGGTCGCCGACAAGTCTGCGTCGGGTCTCAGTGCTCGAACCGTCGAGATCATCTGGAGCGTGCTGTACCGCGCGTTGAAAGTCGCAGTTCGATGGGAGTTGGTCGCCACCAACGCGGCCGAGACCGTCACGCCACCGCGACCGCAAAGGAAAGACGTACAGGTGATCGCGGTGGATGAAACTCGGAAGCTGCTCGAGGCAGCCGAGGACGTCCGGAACGGGGTCGCGTACGTGCTGGCGCTCACGACCGGAATGCGGCGTGGGGAAGTCCTTGGGCTTCAATGGTCCGACGTCGACACTGGCGCGGGAACCGTCCGGGTGTGTCGGTCGCTGCAACGGATCGGGAAGGACCTTGTGGTCGGCGAGCCGAAGTCCGACCGGTCGCGCCGAACTGTGCGCTTGTCGAAGCTCGCAACCAAGGCGTTGGAACGCCAGCGGGCGCACCAGGCTGTCGAACGGTTGGCGGCGGGTCCGAACTGGCGGGATGAGGGCTACGTGATTGCCACTGCGATGGGTGGGCCGGTCGAGCCGCGGAACCTGTTGCGCGCGTGGACGAATCTGTTGGCGTCGTGCGAACTTGCGCCGCGTGCTCTGCACGTTGCCCGACATTCGGCCGCGTCATTGATGTTGAGTGAAGGCGTTCCGTTGAAGACGGTGCAGGACACGCTCGGCCATTCGACGATGCAACTCACCGCAGACCTCTACGGACACTTGATGCCCGGTGATGATCAACGCGTCGCGGACGCGATGGACCGAGCACTTGGCGGCTAACGCCGGCATCAGCTAGCCCCGATCGCGTAGGAACCGACGGATTGCCTCGTCGTTTGGATGTCCCCACCCGAGGCAGAACGGGTGGCCGGCCGGGTCGGCATACACCTGGTGTCCTTCTGCGGCGGTCAGATCGTCGGCTGCCTGCAACAGGCGAGCACCGAGCGCGATTGCCTCGGCGTGTGCGTCT
>JBBQXR010000009.1:0-22373 GCA_038209455.1 Acidimicrobiia bacterium | reverse complement strand
CGAGGATGAGCCCACCCTTGACGACCTCGATGACCGGACCGGACACAACGCCCTCTTCGGCCTTGATGCGCTCGATCGTGCCCCAGGCGCGCTCGTACTGCGCGCGCTTCTTCGACAGGATCAGCCGGCCGTCCTTGTCCTCCTTTTGGAGAACCAGGGCCTCGATGACCTCGCCGAGCGTGACGATCTCGTTCGGGTTGACGTCGTTGCGGATCGACAGTTCCTTCGAGGGGATGACGCCCTCGGACTTGAACCCGATGTCGAGGAGGACCTCGTCGGAATCGATCTTCACGACGGTGCCGGTGACCAGGCCACCTTCGTCGAAGGACACGAGCGTCGCGTCGACCGCGTCGGCGAACGACAGGTCACCCAGGTCGTTGAACACGACTTCGGTGATCTCCGTGTACGCAGCGTCGTCGTCGATCGCAGGCTGCATCTCGACCTCGGTGTCGCTCGCAGTGTCGGCGGAGTCGTCGGTGCTGGTGTCGTCTGCGACGGTCGCGTCGGTCTCGGGCAGGTCGGTGGAGGGTTCAGCCGCACCGGTAGGTGTGGCTTGGGTCGTCTCGGGCACGGAAGTCGGTCTCCTACGAAAGGGGTAACGGTCGGGCGGGACCGGGTCGGCCACGCGTTGAACAGGGCTTGCGGAAATGTGAACAGCGGAAGGCTAGCGGTCCGACCCCACCCGTGCGAGAAGCAGGAGTTCGGGGTCGCGGAGCGTGATCGACCCGTTTCCGTACGCCCCGGGTGTCACCCCCGAGATCCGGATCGATTCCAGACCGGCGCCCCGGGCGAGCAACCGGAGCTCGCGGGCAGTGAAGCACGTGGTCCAGAGATCGCGCTCGACCTCCTCACCGGCGTCGTTCCGGAGCGTCGCCAGCTCATGGTTGACTCCGGTGGCCGGGTCGAACTCGTCGCCGTCCTCGATCCAGTGCAGCGCGAAGTACGAGGAGAACGCGCTCACCGCAACTCCTCCGCCGTCTCGCACGGATCGGGCCATGCGGCCGATGATCGCCTCGTCGTCCGCTCCTCCGAGCAGCCCGAAGCCTCCCTGGCAGAGACAGATCGCGGCGTCGAAAGCCGCTTCGTAGGCGAGTTCACGCACGTCGAGGACCTCGAAGGTCGCCGGCAAGTCCCCAGCTGCTTTGCGTGCGAGTTCGACGAAGTCCGGTGAGAGATCGACGCCGTGGACCGCGATCCCACGCTCGGCCAGTGCCAACGCGTGTCGACCCGGGCCGCAACCGACGTCGAGCACCCGCATCCCGGGTTCCACGGCGAGTGCGTCGACGATGAAGTCGACTTCCTGCCCGGTGCCCTTGGTGAACGCATTCTTGAGGTAGGCGGGACCGAGGAACGCGGCGACTTCGTTGAACCAGGGGGTGTTCGGCGCGGACTTCACGGCGGCACGGTAGCGACCAGCGCCGATGCCGGGTCCGGTCATCGCCCTCGCGCATTCGGTCCGATTCGTCCGGTTCTGGCGCGGACCGTCGAAAAAAAATGGGTTGCGGGTGCTCGCACGCTTCAGAAATGACCCGAATCTCCGATGAACGGAGGTCATGACTTTCATTCGTATCGGGACGGATCTCGTCCACGTCGACCAAGTGCGTGCCGCGCTGGACACCTTCGGGGTGACCTATCTCCGACGGGTCTACAGCCCGCGTGAGATCGCGCTGTGCCAGGACACGGAACGCCAGCCGGTGCCCGAGCGACTCGCGGCCCGATTCGCCGCGAAAGAGGCCGTGATCAAGGTGCTCCGGCCGGAGGGCGGCGTGGCCCTGACGGACATCGAGGTGACGGTCGGTCCGGACGGCGCGCCCGGCATCTCGCTCTCCGGTGCCGCCGCGCAGGCCGCGGTCGGGTTCACGCTCGACAACTCCTCGCTCAGCCTCACCCACGACGGACCGCTCGCCGCTGCGGTCCTCGTCGCGCTGGGTCCGGAAGCAACTCCCCCACCGTCCGCACCACCCCCGTCGATGGTGCCTCCGCCGGCACCGGCACCCCAGGAGAACTCGATGACCACGAACGTCGCCGCCATCCGCACCGTGCTCGCATCGCACGGGCGACTCAACACCGACCTCGCGAAGATCGGCGATGACGACAGCCTCTACGGCGCGGGCCTGACGTCCCACGCAACCGTGACCGTGATGCTCGCGCTCGAAGATGAGTTCGACATCGAGTTCCCGGAGACGCTGCTCCGCCGGTCGACGTTCGAGACCATCGACAGCCTCGACGCGGCGGTCGGTCAGGTGCTGGCAACTTTGGAGTCCGCCGGATGAGTGCAGTCCCCTTGGCGTCGGCGCGCTCGATCCCCGACCCGGATCTGGTGGCGACGGCAGATGCCATCGCCCGCGAGATCGCCCGCCCCGCGGCCGATGACGTCGATGTTGCGGCGCGATTCCCCTCTGAAGCGATCGACGCACTGCGCAGCGCCGGACTGTTGGGTGCCTTGGTCCCGACACGTTTCGGAGGTGGTGGATGCACGTACCGGGAACTGATCGCGATGTGCACGGTGCTCGGCCGTGCGTGTTCGTCGGCGGCGATGGTCTTCGCGATGCACCAGATCCAGGTTGCGTGCATCGTCGACTAGGGCCAGGGCACACCCCACTTCGACGACTTCCTGCGTGAGATCGCGGTCAACGGTCGTCTCATCGCGTCGGCCACGACGGAAGCAGCAACCGGAGGCGACGTGCGTTCGAGCGCGTGCGCAGTGGAGTACCGGGGCGACGAGATCAGTATCACCAAGGACGCCTCGGTGATCTCGTACGGCGAGTTCGTGGACGACGTGCTGGTGACGGCGCGTCGCGATCCGGACGCGCCGCCCAATGATCAGGTGATCGTGCACGTCGCGAAGCCGGCACTGACGCTCGAGCCCCGAGGGCACTGGGACACGCTCGGCATGCGAGGAACACGGAGCATCGGATTCCTCCTGCAGGCCACCGGGACCGTCGCCGACATCATCCCGACGCCCTATTCCGAGGTCTCGAGCGCCACGATGCTGCCGGTCTCGCACCTCACGTGGGCCGCCCTCTGGTTGGGCATCGCCGAGGCGAGTGTGGAACGCGCCCGGGCGTTCGTGCGCGCGGCGGCCCGCAAGAACCCGGGCCAGGTTCCCCCGGGCGCGCGCCATCTGGCGCACGCGACGTCGTCGATCGCCAAGGTTCGTGCCCTGATCGACGCGGCCGTCGACGAGTACGAGGCAACGCGCCGCGAGCACGGTCAGTCATCGATGGTGTTCGCGTTGCACATGAACACGCTGAAGCTCGCGGTATCGACGGACGTCCTCGAGATCGTGCAGACCGCGATGACCATCTGTGGAATCTCGGGGTACCGCAACGATTCGGAGTTCTCCATCGCCCGCCTCCTCCGCGACGCGAACAGCGCGCCGCTGATGGTCCACAACGATCGCATCCTTGAGCACAACGCGTCACTGCTGTGTCTCGTGAAGGACGCCTGATGGATCCCGACACGCTCATTTCGTGCCACGAACATCTCCGCGACCGGCTGCTCGAGGCCGGCCTGCTGATCGCAACCGGTGTCGACGGGATCTACGGTCGCAACGCGACGTTCGAGCGTGTCGTGGCTGCTCTCGATGCCGAAGTGTGCCGCCTCGGCGCGGACGACGGCGCGGAGGCGGTCGACTATCCGCCGCTCCTCCCGCGCGCGACGTTCGACCGGATCGGCTATCTCGGCACGTTCCCGCAGCTCGCCGGAACGGTCTTCTCGTTCGCCGGTGACGAACGGGACCACGCTGCGCTTCGCCGCACGATCGCCGACGGCGACTCCTACGAGAGCGCGTTGTCACTCACCGACCTCGCGCTCACCCCTGCGTGCTGCTACCCGGTCTACCCCTCCGCGATGGGCCGGCTTCCCGAAGCCGGTCGGATCTTCGAACTCCGCAGCTACTGCTTCCGGCACGAGCCGTCGGTGGATCCGATGCGGCTCCAGGTGTTCCGTCAGCGTGAGCACGTGTGCCTCGGCACTCCGGCCCAGGTACAGGCGTGGCGGGCGAAGTGGCTCGATCGGGTCCCGCAGTTCTTCGCCGAACTCGGTTTGACGGCTTCGACCGACGTGGCCAACGACCCCTTCTTCGGACGCGCCGGTCGCCTGATGGCGAGCGCCCAACTCGAGCAGGAGTTGAAGTTCGAGTTCTCCATCGCGGTGTACGGGGAGGAATTCCCGACTGCGTGCGGGTCGCTCAACTACCACCAGGAGCACTTCGGCGAACTGTTCGACATCGAGACCGCCGAAGGCGACGCCCACTCCGCCTGCATCGGATTCGGTCTCGAACGCGGCGTCGTCGCCCTGTTCGCCCGGCACGGTACGGACGTGGCCTTCTGGCCGGAGTCGGTGAGGTCACGGCTGTGGCACTGACGACCGAGCTCCTCCTTCCGGCACTGGACCCCCGTACCTACGTCGCACACACGCTGCACGACGACGCGCAGGATTGGCCCGAGACCAACTGCTACGTCGACCTGTGGATCGAGGTCCTGCATGCGCTGGGCCTCGACCCCGTCGCCGCGCTCGCGTTCACGTTGTCGACCGACTTCGACGGTGAGCAGTGGGAGTTCTTCAAGTACCCGTTGGAAGACCTCCGGACGCTGTACGGCCTCGCCGTACACGAGATGAACGTGTGGCTGTCGCTCCCGGACCACATCGAGGCCCATCTTCGGCTCGGTCATCTCGTGACGATCGAAGCTGACTCGTGGTACCTGCCGGACACCGCCGGCGTGTCGTACCGGCTCGGGCACCAGAAATCCACGATCGTGCCCGCGCAGATCGACCGCGCCACCAAGACGCTCGGGTACTTCCACAATCGCGGCTATTTCGAACTCGTCGGCGACGACTACGACGGCGTCGTGCGTCCCGGCGGAGATGACGCGCCCGACCTGCTGCCTCCCTACGCGGAGGTCGTGGTGCTCGATCGATTGCACCGGCCCGACGACGCCACCCTCCGAGCGTCGGTGGCGGGCCTCGTGACGGACCATCTCGCACGCCGACCACTGACGAATCCAGTGGATCGACTGGCCGCAAGGATCGGCGAGGACATTCCGTGGCTCCAGGGCCAGGAACAGGACCGGTTCCACGGATACGCCTTCGGCACCCTGCGTCAGTGCGGTGCGTGGGCCAGTTGCGCGGCGGCGTTTGTGGCCTGGTTCGATCCGGCGAACCACGAGGCCCGAGACTCGTTCACCTCGCTGTCCACCACGGCCAAGACCGCCCAGTTCAAGTTGGCGCGCGCCGCCGCCGGTCGCGATGCAGATATGTCGTCCGTGTTCGCGGCCATGGCCGCGGACTGGGAGCGCGGCTACCGAGCCCTCCTCGAAGCTCATGGTTGACGGCCCCGTCGTCCTGTCCGACTGGTTTCTTGCCGCCACCGAACCCGGTGCGGTGGCGGATCCGGCCGGACTCACGGATGCTCCGATGGAATGGATCCCGGCCTCGGTACCCGGAACGGTTGCGAGCGCGCTGCGGACCGCTGGCCGCTGGTCGGTGGATGATCAGCGAGATTTCGACGCGATGGATTGGTGGTACCGGACGGACTTCCGAGCGGTGCCGACGGCGAGCGGCGTAATCACGTTCGGCGGGATCGCCACCATCGCGGAGGTGTGGCTCAACGGAGCGTTGGTCCACACGAGCGAGAACATGTTCGAAGCCATTCGGGTGTCCGTCGCGGTCGAATCGGAGAACGAACTGGTCGTGGTGTGTCGTTCGTTGCGGCACCACCTCCTGGCCGGCCGCCGGGCACGACCGCGTTGGAAGACCCGTCTCGTGGAGTTGCAACAACTGCGGTGGGCGCGCGCGACGTTGCTCGGACGCATGCCGAGTTGGACACCTTCGGCCGCACCCGTCGGCCTCTGGCGGGAAGTGACGGTGCTCGCCGACGGGTGCCCCGACCGCGATGCACCCGTCACGATCACCCGGTTCCGTACGGACCACGACGGACTCGACGGCACCCTCGAGTACGCCGCCACCATCGAAGGCGCCGCGCGCCCGGTCCGGGCTGAGCTGACGGTGGCCGGGTCGACGACCGAACTCGTGATCTCGGGCACCGACGCGGCGTGGACGATGCACGGGAGCGTGCGGGCGGTAGGCGCGGCTGCATGGTTCCCGGCGACGCACGGCGAGCCGACCCTGCATCCGGCATCGCTCCGGATCACGACGAACGCCGGCGAGTTCGCTCGACCGCTCGGACCCGTGGGCTTTCGCACGATCACCGTCGACACGACCGACGGCGGATTCGCGCTCGGTGTCAACGGTGTCGCCGTGTTCGCTCGTGGTGCCTGCTGGACGCCACCGGACGTGGTCAGCCTCCACGCCGACGCCGACGAGCTGCACGCCACGCTCGTTCGAGTGGCCGGTGCCGGGCTCAACCTGGTGCGGATCACCGGGACCACCGTCTACGAGACCGAGACCTTCTACTCCATCTGCGACGAACTCGGAATCATGGTGTGGCAGGACTTCATGTTCGCCAACCTCGACTACCCGATCGCCGACCCGGATTTCGCGCGGGCCGTCGACTCCGAGGCCCGGCAGATTCTCGGACGCCTCGCCCCGCACCCGTGTCTCGCCGTCGTCGGCGGTGGAAGCGAGGTCGAACAACAGGCCGCGATGATGGGTCTGGACGCCTCCGAGTTCGCGAACGATCTTGGGCGGGTCGTGTTGCCGGCACTCGTGCAGGAGACCGCGCCCGGCGCGGTGTACGTGCCGTGCAGCCCGAGCGGCGGCACCTACCCCTTCTCGCCCGACACCGGCGTCGCTCACTACTACGGGGTCGGGGCCTATCGACGTCCTCTCACGGATGCCCGCCATGCCCGGGTGCGCTTCGCGTCCGAATGTCTCGCGTTCTCCAACGTCCCGAGCCGCGCAGAGGTCGACCGCTTCCTCGTCAACGGCGACCGTCCCGGCCATGCACCGGCATGGAAGGCGCGCGTGCCGCGTGACCGCGGCGCGGGGTGGGACTTCGAGGACATCCGCGACTTCTACGTCCGCGAACTCTTCGCCTGCGATCCGTTCGAGATTCGGGCGACCGACCCCGATCGCTACCTCGACCTCGGACGGGCCGCGGTGTACCTGGCGATCGAATCGACGCTCAGTGAGTGGCGTCGTCCGGGTTCCGGATGTTCCGGTGCGGTGCTCCTCATGTTGCGCGACCTCTGGCCCGGCGCCGGGTGGGGGGTCCTCGACTCCACCGGTGCACCGAAGTCGGGGTTCGACGCGCTCGCCCGCACGTGCGCACCGACGGCGGTGTTGCTCACCGACGAGGGACTGAACGGACTGCGGGCCCACGTCGTGCACGACGGTGCCGAACCGATCCAGGGTTCGCTGCGGGTCCGGGTCTTCGGTGCCGACGGACACATTTCGGGAAGCGTGACATCCGCCGTCACGATCCCGGAGCACGGGGCCGTCGTCCGATCCGTCGACGAGATGCTGGGCGGATTCCGCGACCTCACCTTTGCGTACCGCTTCGGTCCACCGGTCGCCGATGTCGTGTCCGTGGACCTGTTGGTGGACGACCGCGTCCTGGCGGGTGCCGTGTACATGGTGGGCGGGCCCCGACGCGATCAGCGGGCTGACCTCGGTCTCCACGCCTGCGGCGATCTGCGGGACGGGGTCGCGAGGATGCACGTCACGACCGAACAGTTCGCACAGTTCGTGTCCGTCGACGTGCCCGGGTGCGTGCCCGACGTGAACTGGTTCCACCTCGCGCCGGGCGACAGCCGCACCATCACGTTCACTCCTTCCACCGATGCGTTCGGGGGCCGGGGCGAGATCCGCGCGTTGAACCAGGTCGGCAGCCGGTCAGTGAAGTTCAAGGAGTTGGTGGCGGCATGAGCGGCATCGTGGTCCTCTCGCCCCACCTCGACGACGCGGTGATGTCGGTCGGCGGCCTGCTGTTCCGGTTGGCGCGCACCGGCACGCTCGTTCGTGTCCTCACGGTGTTCGCGGGGATGAAGAACTGGGTGGGACCGGCGTCGTCCTGGGACGCCAAACGCGGGTTGGCCAGCGCCGCAGACGCGTTCGCCGTGCGAGCGGCCGAAGACGATGTCGCCGCATCCCGTCTCGGTCTCACCACGCGTCGTCTGCCGTTTCTCGACGCGGGGTACGGCGTGGAGCGAGATCCGTACGAAATCTGGCAGGCGATCGCGCCGCACCTCGCCAACGCGGACCTCGTGCTCGTGCCCGGGAGTCCGCTCGCCCACGAGGATCACCGCTTCGTCACCGATCTGGTGACCGGACGATTCGACGGAGGCGCAGAGGTCGGCTTCTACGCCGAGCAGCCGTATTCGTCACGACCGAGGTATCTCCCGGGATTCCTCGCGCGCACCACACCGCCGGGCCTGACGAGCATGCAGCTCGATTGGACGGATTTCCGTCTCGATCGTGACGTCCGCGAGGTCAAGGCCGCCGCCGTCGCCAGCTACGCAGGCGAGCTCTACGCGCTCGGATGGCGGGCCCACATCGACGCACTGGTGCAGCGGATCGCGCCCGTCGAGCGAGTCGGCTTCCCGGCGGGAACACCGATCCCTTCGTGCTTGACGGCACCGTCATGACGACCGCAGTTCCGACCTACTTCGGCGCGACCGATCGGGCGCGGTTCGGTTTCCTCCATTGGCCGGTCGGGTCGGTCGTCGGTGGTGCCGTGGTCTGTCCCCCACTCGGCTACGAGGACGTGTGCGCACACACTGCGCTGCGGCATCTGGCCGAGCGGCTCGCCGCCTCCGGCATTGCCACGCTGCGCATCGACTACGACGGATCCGGGAACTCAATGGGCCGGGAAACCGATCCCGACCGGGTCGCAGCGTGGTTCGATTCGATCCACGACGCGATCCAGGCGTGCACGGGCTGGGGTCTCCCGCCGGTGACGCTCATCGGCCTCCGTTTCGGTGCCACGCTCGCGGCGAACGTCGCGGCCGGCAACGACCGGGTCGATGCCACGGTCCTCTGGGACCCGGTGGGTCCCGGCCGCCGTTACGGTCGCGCGCTCCGCATGCTCGCGACGCCCATCGACCCCGACGTGCGATCGAGCGAGGGTGTGTCGGTCGCGGGAACGTGGTTCGCCGATGCCACCCTCGCGGAGATCGGCGCCTTGACGATCGACCCCGATCGGGTCACGTGCCCGACGCTCGCGGTTCTGCGGCCCGACCCGGAACGCGAAGCACAACGATGGGTGACCGGCGCCTCGGAGTCACTCGAGGTCCGGATACGAGCCGGAATGCGGGAACTGATCGATGTGGACGCGGAACTCGCAGTCGTCCCCGAATCGGTGGTCGCCGAGATCTCGACGTGGATCGTGGACCGCACCCGAGCCCGGTCCGGTGGTTCGCGCCTCACGTCGATGGTGCCCGTACCGCAGATCCGGCCGCGCACCGAAGAGCTGCTCGGACCCGACGTCATCGTGACGCACCGGGTCCGACGCGTCAGTGATGCTGAACTCTTCGTGGTCGACACCGCCCGCACCGACGCCACCCCGACCCGAGCACTGATCACGCTCAACAACGGCGTGGCCCGGTCCATCGGTCCCGGTGGCGCGTGGGTCGATGTGGCCCGCGACGCGGCGGCCACAGGCTGGCGAGTGGTCAGGATGGATCTCAGTGGCATCGGCGACAGTCCGCCACGTGCGGGCGCCGACGAGAACAACAGTTATCCCCTGAGCGCTGCCACCGATGTCGGAGCAGTGGTCGCCGACCTGCGGGCCGACGGGATCGAGTCGGTTTCCCTCATCGGACTGTGTTCGGGCGCTCTGCTGAGCTTCGACGCGGTGCTCGAGGTGCCGGAGATCGACACGGTGGTCAGCATCAACGGTCGGTTCGACGCCGTCTTCTCCGAACCGCGCGTCGACCGCAGCCGCCGCGCGGCAGGGCACACCAACCGCCTGATCGGGATCCCGCTCCGGAAGACCCCGCTGTTCCCGTACTTCGAGAAGGTGCCGGGGTTCCTGTGGGCGGGGCTGGCGCGACTCCACCTCGTTGCGTCGCCCGTGGAGGCGCTCGAATCGGCCCTCGAACGTGGGGTACGGGTGGCGATGGTGTTCGGCCCCGACGAGTGGGGCCTCCGCGCGCTCCGCCGCCGGGCCGGAAAACGATTCAGGAAGGTCGCGGAACACCCGATGACCACCTTGATCGAAGTCTCTCGTTTGGACCACTCGATGTTCGATCCCGAAGCACGATCCGCGGTCTTGGGCTTCCTGCTGCCCTTTCTCGGATCCGGTGATGCCGCGCCCCGAACCCTCGCCCCGACGTCAGCCTGAACGGACAGATCGATGGAACTCTCGTACGTGCTCCACGCGGCCAGGCGGTACTGGAAGTTCGTCGTCGCCTGCACGCTGATCGGTGCGATCTTCGGGTATTCCCAACTGGCGGCACCGACGTGGGCTTCGCGCGCCACGCTCTCCATCACCGCCGGTTCGGACGCGGCCGCGGGAGACACTCCCGACCGCCACGTCGCCACCGAGATCGGCGTGTTGACGTCCGAGGAGTTCGCGGTCCGGGTTGCCAAGAAGCTCGGAAAGGGCGCAACGGCGCGATCGTTGCTCGCGGACGTCACCGTCAGCCAGCAGAGCGGCGCCGACCTGGTCGACATCGTGGCGCACGACGCCGACCGCGCGCGGGCCCGGGCGATCGTCTCCACGTACGCCACCGTCTACGCGGACGACGTGACCGGTAACGGTCAACGCCGACGTGACGCAGCCGCGCAGCGGTACGACGCCCGCCTCGCCACCGCGCGCGACGAACTCGCCGGGGTGGACGCGCAGATCGAGAGCACGTTGGCCCAATACGACTCGGCCCGAGGCGGCGCAGCCGGGCCGACCATCGACCAGCTGAAGCCCGATCTCGCGTCACACAAGGCGTTGCTCCTGGATCAGATCACCCAGCTCACCAACGACCGTGCGCGCGCGGTCCTCGGCGCCTCGTCGGTCAACGCGGCCCACATCATCGAACCCGGCACCGACCCGGTCGTCGACGGCAAGTCGAAGATCATGGTGCTCGGTCCGTACACCTTTGCCGCCCTCCTCGGCGGCGTGTTCCTCGCCGTCGTCATGGCCCGGGTCTCACCCCGAGTGCTCGACGGCGAAGAGGCGGCCGAGCTCGTCGGCGCGCCGCTGTTCGGGCGGATGCCGGCAGACTTCGGAACCGGGATGAGCGACGCGGGACGCACGGTCGGGATCGACGACGCGGTCTTCCTGAACGAACTGTGCGCACGGATGGAATCGACAGCCCGATCGGGCCCGGCGTTGACCACACTCGTGGTGGGCACGGAGCATGTCGCGGACTCGTCTGCGCTGGCGCGTGCGTTGGCGGCGACGCTCGAGACCCGCGGGATCTCGAACTTCTGCGCCGACATCGACGTCCGCCGCCTCGATGATCTCGCTGAGTCGCGCCCCCAGCCGAGCCTTCGCCGTATCGCCAGCGGAGCCAACTCCGAGTCGGGCAAGGTGGCGACGGGTTCGGCGCGTCCGACGTTGGTGGCCAAGGTGGCCGAGGTCGGTGCGGCGTACGTCCGTGAACATGGTCCCGCAGCCACGCTCGAAACGCTCAGCGAGGGTCGGGACGTCGTGATCGTCGCCGCCGGCTCGTTGCTCGAGGCGCCGGCTTCGGCCGAGTTCGCCGATCTGGTCGACCTGGTGGTCCTGGTCGTCCCGACGCGGATGCAGACCCGACGGCGGCTCCAGATCGTCGCGCAACTCGTCGCCCATCGGAACGGTCCGGTCCTCGTCGTGGATGATGACCGAGACCATCGGGACCCCGCCGCCACGACGCGGTTCGTACGGCCGCGCCGGAACTGCCCGCAGTCGGCCGAGGATTCGTCTGCGGTCGACCCCGGCACGGCCCCTGCCGTCGCCCCCGAGGACCGGAGCGAGACCGCGCCTGCCGTCTCCCGCCGCGGCATCGGATGAGTACTGCGACGGACATCGGTCCGGGCGACGTGTCGGTGATCATCCCGGTCGGTACCGTGGATGCGATGCTCGACCGCCAGGTCGAAGCAGTGATGGGTCAGACCGGCGTCGACCATTTCGAGATCGTCCTGGCACTCAACTGTTCCACGCCGGTCGACCCCGACGATGTGGCTCGACGGTGGACGTTTCCCGAGCGGATCTCCTTGCGGGTCGTGGTGGCTGGTGAACGGCGGGGCGCGGCGTTCGCGCGCAACGTCGGAGCCCGGCACGCGCGCGGCGACCTGCTGGCCTTCTGCGATGCCGACGATGTCGCCGAGCCGGGATGGTTGTACGCACTGACCGAAGCCCTGACCGAAATGGATGCGGTCACCGGTCGGGTGATCGACGTGTTCGCCGATCAACGGTCGGCGTCGTGGCATCCGCCCGCGACCCCGGACACCCTGCCGCGCTTCCTCGGCCGGTCGTACCTGCTGAGCGGCAATCTCGGAGTGCGACGGGTCGCGTTCGAGGCCGTCGGTGGGTTCGACGAGTCGTTGACCCGCTGTGAGGACATCGCGTTCGGCTGGGCACTGACGCAGGCCGGCTTCACGATCGGGTACGCGCCGGAGGCACGGCTGAGTTACTTCCACCGGGTGGGCTTCGCCGCGATGCTGGCCCAGCACTACCAATACGGGCGCGGGATGAGCGAAGTCCTGGCCCGCTACGGACGCACCGTGGCCGGCGGAAGTGGCCGGATGCCGGGTGCGATCGACCGACTCCGACCCAACGGCCAAGCGGTCGCACGACACACGTGGGGAGGGACCGCCCGTCGGGGCGCACTGGCCGCCGGCCGGGTGCGGGGGCTCATCGGACGACCCCCGGCCGCCACACCGGAACCGATCGCAGTTCGATGAGCCAGCCGGGGAATCTCGCCCATCGCCCGATGGGTCACATCACCGCGCTCGACGGACTCCGGGGTATCGCGATCGGGCTGGTGTTCCTCGTGCACCTCTACGCGCCGGTGTTCAGCGGCGGGAGTTCGGGCGTCGACCTGTTCTTCGTCCTGAGCGGATTCCTCATCACGAAGCTCGCACTCGAAGAGTCCCAGCGCAGCGGGGGTCTCTCGCGCTCGGGTTTCTACCGTCGACGCGTGTTCCGCATCCTGCCGGCGCTGTTCGTCCTGCTGGCGGTCCTCACGGTCGCGTCGTTCACCCTGCTGTCCGACGTCGGCGGCACCCTGCGGCGCGAGATCCTGCTCTCGGGCGCGTCGATGGGGAACCTCTGGCCACTGTTCTACGGCTTCGCGCCGCGCACGGCGCTCGGACACACCTGGTCGCTGGGCCTGGAGGAGCAGTTCTATCTGGTGTGGCCGATCGTCCTCGCGATCGTGTTCGCCCGCCGTACCGATCCGGTGCGCTGGATGAAGACGGTGGCGGGCGTCACCCTTGCCTCGGTGCTCTTCGGCCGGGTCGTCGTCATCGGCTTGCTCCACTACCCCCACTGGGAGGCGATCCCGCTCCTCAACTTCGACGGCATCGCGCTCGGATGTCTGATCGCGATCTTCGTGCACCACGACAAGACTGGGGTGACACGCCGGATGCCGCGGTGGCCGGCGATCGTCGCGGCCGCGGTCGTGGGGTTCGACTTCTTCTTCGCGCGGCTGTACCTCGATCATGACCACTACGGGCTCCGACCGCTCGTGCTCCGAATCGCGTTCGCGTACATCGTCATCATCGTCGTGAGTCGTCTCGGTGCGAACGGGTCCCAACGGCTCTCCCACCCAGTCCTCACCTGGGCCGGCCGCTGGTCGTACTCCATCTATCTGTGGCACGTGCCCGTGTTCTACGCACTCTCGACCGAGCGGTACCCGGGCATCCCGCGTTCGGTGCTCGTGGTCATGCGGGTCGTCATCGCGATCGGCCTCGCCGGCATCTCGTACCACTTCGTCGAGCAGCCGGTCCTGCGATGGTCCCGCCGGCGCCGACCCGGTCCGACCGCCGGCGTGCAGGCTGAGCACCAGGAAACCTCATGGCAGCCGTCCTGACCCGCGCCACGATCCGTCCGCACCCCACGGCCGAGCCGCACCCGTCGGATCGGCTCGGACGCGACGGGAGCGACCCCGATGGCCGCAGCAGCCGGCTGTGGTGGACGCTCGCGTCGATGACCCTCACCTGGACCCTGCTCGCCGGGTTCGGGGCATTCAACATCCTCTATCCGATCTCGCCGACCGTGTACACCGGGATCACCGGAGCGCTCCTCCTGGTGACGGTGTTGATGAGCCCACGCGGCCGACTCGGTGCGGTGCGGTTCGTGCGCCCGATGATGCTGTTGGTCGGCTGGATCCTGCTCTCGTACCTGTGGAGTTCGTACCGCGGCGAGTTCGTGAAGGAGACCGGACGAGATCTGATCACGGTGTTCGCAGTCGTGATCGTGGGACAGCTGCTCCCGATCGACCGCTTCCTGCGCGTCGTGCTCCGCGCCGGGTACTGCGCGATCGCCCTGATCGGCGTGACCCTCGCCCTGATGCCGGGCCGCGCCTACTCGGTGGCCGACGGACTCCACGGTGGCTTCATCCACAAGAGCGCGATGGGATCCACCCTGATGGTTCTCGTGGCGGCCGCATTCGCGCTCGAGCGCCGGACCTGGGTTCGACGCGCGGTGCCGATCGGTGTCCTGATCCTGATGGTGCTCGGGCGATCCACCACGGGGATCGCGTCGTTCCTGATGGTGGCCTGTCTCTACGGTGTCCTGCTCCGCTACCCGATGATCCGTCAGAACCTCGGCCGTTCGTTTCGCGTGTTCGCGGGGGCCGCCGTCGTGGTGTTCGGTGCCTTCTACTTCGCCGCCAGCCAAGCGCTCGTCGCGCTCTCCGGGAAGGACTTGACGTTCTCGAAACGCACGTTGATCTGGCAGGGCGTGATGGACGCCGTTCGCCAGCGGCCGTTCGTGGGCTACGGCTGGCCGGTGTGGACCGCGCTCTGGAAGCCACCGGCCTCGAGCATCATCGCGACCGCAGGCTTCGTGATCGCCGAGAGCCACAACGCGGCGCTCGAACTCCTGCTCCGGCTCGGCATCATCGGTCTCGGTCTCTATCTCGTGCTGCTCTTCACGGCCTTGCGCACCGGGATCCGACTCGTTGCCGACGGCGACCGGGCAGGCATCTTCACGGTGTTGTTGGTGGCCACCATCGTGATCTGGGGCTTCTCCGAAGCGCTGCCCGTGTCGGGCGTGTGGGTGGGTCTCCTCGGTGTCGTCGCAGTCGCCCGACCCCTCGCCGGTACCGAAACGGGAAACCATCCGGAGAGCGCCTCGCGCCTCTTCGCGCCGAAGGCCGCCGATGTTCACTGACGCCCGGGCCTGGATGCGCGACCGCATCGGGCACCGCCGCGCGACCGTCGCGGACGGCGTCGCCGGGCTCGCCATCGAGCTGACCTCGGTGACGGCGACCCTGGTGTCGTTCACGCTGCTCGGGCGCCGCCTCGGACCGACCGAATACGGCGGGTTGGTGGCGATGTACAGCCTCATCGGCATCGCAATCTGTCTGGCCTACGTCGGACCGGGCCTCGCGTTGCTCCAGGTGGCGATGCGCGAAAACCTCCACGGGGTCGCGCGTCATTTCTTCGGTCAACAACTCGCCCTGACCGCGGTCGCGACGGCCGTGGTCATCTCGGTCGCGCCGTTCCTGGTGCCGACGGTGGCGATCGGCACCATCGCGATGTTCGTGGTGGCAGAGATGGTCGGCACCGCGTTGGTGACGCTCGCCGCGAACCTGCGGATCGTGGCGACCGGCTACCGATCTGCGCTCTGGCTCCAACTCCTGCCCCAGGTCGTGAAGGTGATCGTGATCGGTGGGCTTGCGATCGAAGGTCAGCTGACGCTCGCCCGCTACGGATTCTTCTACATGATCGGATCGGTGGTGGTCGGCGTCGGCGCGTTCGTGCTCACGACCCGGCGCCTGGGCCTGTCCCCTCGTCCACGCTGGATCAAAGCCGACCACGTGCGGGCCACGGTCTCGATGTCCTCGACCATCTGGGCCTGGGGCCTCCACAACGACGGCGACAAGCTCGTGATGTCGGCGAACCATCTCGGTGCCGACGTCGGGCTCTACGCCGCGGGCTACCGACTCGTGCAGTTCGGTTTGCTCCCCGTGAACGCGATCTCCACGTCGAGCTTCCGCAGCTTCCTCGATCCGGCGAACGGTGACCACGTGAAGCGTGCGATGCGGTTCTCGCTGGTGGCCACGATCTACACCACCATTGCCGCCGCCGCGATCATCATCGCCGCCCCGGTTGCGTTGCCGATCCTGGTGGGCGACGGGTTTCACGCGTCGATCGCGATGGCGCGGTGGCTCGCCCCGATCCTCATCCTCCGGGGCATCCTGACCTTTCCCGGCATCGCTCTGCTGGGTCTCGGCCGGGCGCACGCGCGGCTCATGGCCTACATCTCGTCGGCCGCGCTGGGCATGGGGCTGTACATCTGGTTGATTCCCACGATGTCGTGGAAGGGCGCGGTCATCGGCTCGTACGCCAGCGACGCCTTCCTCGTCGTGGTCCTGTGGACGCTGCTGCTGCGCACCGCCGCGGCGCGTACGCCCGTGACCGAACTGGCGCCCGAACTCGAACCGTTCGTGGTGTCATGAGTACCTCGACCACCGTGCGGGTGGCCTACCTGACGTCGTACTACCCGGCCGTGTCCCACACGTTCATCCGTCGTGAGGTGACGGCATTGCGCGATCTCGGGGTCGAGGTCCAGACGTTCTCGATCAACCCTGCGCACGGTGTCGGTGTTCTCGGCCCGAATGACCTCCAGGAGGTCGCGACGACCCAGTACCTCCTCGGACGGAGTCGGGTCGCGATCGCCCGGGAGTTGTTCCGCGCCGCCCGGGCCTGCCCGGGTCCGCTCGCACGCGTCGCCGTCCGCGCGGCGTTGAGTCGCCGCGGGAGCCGGAACCGGCTGTGGCAGCTCTTCTACGTTGCGGAAGCGGCGATGCTCCATCGACGCATGGCCGACGCCGGTCTCCGGCACGTCCACGCCCACTTCGCGAACGCGCCCGCCGACGTCGCGCGGTGGGCCGCCGCGCTCGGAAACGCCGTCGGGGGCGAATGGACCTGGAGCTTCACGATGCACGGGCCCACCGAGTTCTACGCGGTCGAGGAGCACGGCCTTCGCGGCAAGCTCGCCTCGGCGCAGTTCGTTGCGTGCATCAGCGACTTCTGCCGCTCCCAGCTGATGCTCTTTTCCGAACCGGACCAGTGGCCGAAGTTCGAGGTGGTCCATTGTGGCGTCAACCCCGACGACTTCCCACCTTCTCTCTCCGCCGGCTCGCACCCATTAACGGTGGTGTGAGTCGGACGCCTGGTGGCCGAGAAGGGCCAGCCGGTCCTGGTCGACGCGCTCGCACTGCTTCGGGATCGTGACGTCACGGTCCGGGCAGTCTTCGTCGGCGACGGTCCGGCACGCGAGTCCCTCGAAGCAGAGGTCGCGCGCCGCAGACTCGACGTCGTGTTCACCGGCCCGGTCGGCCACGACGTCGTGCACGAATGGCTCATGCATGCAGACGCCTTCTGCCTGCCCAGCTTTGCCGAAGGTGTCCCGGTCGTCCTCATGGAGGCAATGGCATCGCAGCTTCCGGTCGTCACCACCCGGATCGCCGGGATCCCCGAGCTCGTCGAGGACGGCGTGAGCGGATTCGTCGTCGCGCCCGGACGGGCCGACCTCCTGGCCGATGCCATCGCCGACCTGGCGAAGAATCCGGCGCAGGCTCGGGAGATGGGCGTGGCGGGCCGGGCCATGGTCGTTCGAGCGTTCGATGTTCGCACCGCGGCCGCGCAACTCGCCGAGGCCTTCGGCCATGCGGAGTCGGCATCATGAACCCGTCGGTGGCGGTCGCCTTCTGCACCTACGACCGCCCGACATTGGTGGGACCGCTCCTCGAGGCCATCGCGGCGGCGGCGCGTGACGACCTCGCCCGGACCATGGTGCCGGTCGTGGTCGTCGACGACAGCCCGGGCGCGACCGCGCGCGCCGCGGTGGACGCATACGCCGGCGCGCCGGTGCACTATCTCCACACCGGTGCGGGCGACATCTCCACGGCTCGGAACGCGGCGGTGCAGGCCGCGTCCGAGCTGGCGGATTTCGTGGTGTGCCTCGACGACGATTGCCTCCCCGAACCCGGCTGGCTCTCGGGTCTGGTCGACGCCGCGATCCGGTGGGACGCCGACATCGTCACGGGTCATCACCGATTCGTTGCGCCCCCCGACGCACCCCGCTGGATGCGTACCGAACCGTTCCTGGTCGAGCACGCGGAGTACGAGGAGGGAGGGGTACCGCCGATCGGCAACATGGCCAACGTGTTGCTCCGCTCGTCCTGGCTGGCGGCTTCCGGCGTGCGGTTCCATCCCGATTTCGGTGGGGTCGGCGGCGAGGACATGGTGTTCTTCGCCGAGGCGACGGCGGCCGGCGCCCGGGTCCGGTTTACGGGCCGATCGGTGGTGCACGAGTTGCTCGTCGGTTCGCGGGCCACGTTTCGCTACCAGCTGTGGCGGCAGAACTGGTTGGGCAACAACGAGGCCTGCATCCAGGTCCGCACCGGGGTGACCGGTCGGGGCCGACTCACCGCGCGCGGCGTGCGCCGGATGGTGCGTGGGTTCGGATGGCCGATCCACTCGTGGCGGAATCAGGGAACCGCACAATGGCACTGGGCCGTGGGACTCGTGGCCAGTGGCGTCGGTCTGGTCACCGGCGTGCTCGGCATCCGGATCGCGCACCGATCCTGACGTCATCGGCGGCGGCGCCGGCTCCATTCGCGGGCGACCAGGATGACAAACGCCGGATCCCGAACGAAGTAGCGGACGAAGAGGCGCGACGGTTCCTGGAGGAACCGGTAGAACCATTCCATCCCGATGCGCTGCATCCATTCGGGGGCGCGCGTCCGAAATCCGAACAACATCTCGAACGATGCCCCGACCGCGAGGACCACCGGACGGTCCCGTTCGGCCGGCCACCGCTCGAGGATCGCGTCGATCACCAGCAGATCCTTCGGGAAGCCGATCGCGACGAACAAGAGTTGCGGACGACGCTCGACGATCTGCGTGATGTGCGTGTCGACGAAGCGTCCGATCGCCTTGCCATCGTCGGCATCGAGGAGCGGAGCCACGATCGCAAGGATCTCGGGCCGCGAACGTCGCAGTTCGGTGGCGAGGGCCTCATCGGATGCGACCACGACGGTCGCACCAACAGCGAGCGACCGATCGGTGAAGAGCAGCTCCACCAGGCTGCTCCCCGCGAGCCGAGTGGCCAAGGGCTGACCGAGGATTCGGCTCGCCCACACGATGGGCTGTCCGTCCGGCAGGCACCAGCGAGCCGCGTCGACCACCGCACGCGCCTTCGCCGGCGCGGTCGCGAACTGCACGACGTGATCGACGTTGGGGGTCACCACAACCGGAAGATCGGTGCTACGGTCGTCGACGTAGGTCAAGAGGTCGAGCGCCACCGAGCGCAGGTCGGCTTCGTCGACGAAATCGTGGCCGAAGAGACGACGGCGTGCGAGGCCGGGCAACTCGCGCGAGGCAAGCGCGAAGCCGGGATCGGGCGCAGTGCTCACGGCTGATAATCCGCGACGCGAAGGAGCGGGCCGAGCTTCTCCATGTCGGCGGATCCGCCGTGGTCCCAGAACGCGATCAGGGGGTCGATCAGGGCCGCGTCACGACCGCTGCGCTGCACCGACCGGTTGTCCACGTAGAACATCGGCCACGGTCCGCCGCCGTAATCGCCCACGAATGCGCCGTAGCGGGTGAGCGTGTGGAACATCATCCGGCCGAGCGGGCTGAGGCCGGCCGGCATGGGAGTCCCGGCCGGGATCCCGAGTCGCGATCCCATTTGCACGCGTCCCGCCCACGCGCCGGCGTCCCAGGCAGTTGCGGGCGCGCGCCACGCGCCCGTCCCGGTCATGCTGCCGCCCTTGAGGAGTTCGGCGGGCAGTGACACCACGACCGCGTGGTCGATCTTCCGCGCGCGCAGGTCGGCTCCCGTGATCAAGCCGCCGATCCACGAGAAGTTGGAGGCTCGGACTCCGTCGTTGTTCGCGAGGTTGCCCGCGCCCGGCCCGAGCCGCACGTTCCCGGTGGCCCATCCGGGCATGCCCGGCCGATTGGTCACCGTGCGGTTGGCGCGGTCGACGCTCGCTTCCCACAATTCGACGTATTTCCCGGTGCGCCGATCGATCACGACCAGGATGTGGTCGACGTCGTTGCCGGCGGCGAGATTCGCCGGCGCGTGCATGGTGAAGGTCTTCGCGGGCCGGTTCCGGTGCCAGGCCGGCGCGATGTAGTCGGGCATACGAAACGTCCACACCGGATCGCTGCGTGACGCCCACCTGACACCGACCGATTCGGCGTTCACCCACCAGTGGCGCGTGGAATCGCCGTTCGCCGGGGTGACCGCCAGACGGTGCAGACGCGGCGTATCGAACCAAAGGGTGCCGTTCGGGATCCGCGTGTTCCACGGCGAAGCGTCCGAGAACGGACGTGACGGGGTCGCCGTCGGTGCGGTCGGTGGCACCGTCGCGCCTCCCGTGGTGCTGGGACCACACGCCGCAAACGCGGCGACGAACGCGATTCCGGCCACGACCCGGAGCCCGGGCGCGCGCGAGGAGTGGGCCTGGCAGATCCGATTCGGCATTACGGAGTGTGTCGACCCGTCGATTCGTCCACTTGAGTCGACCGGTCCGGCGGCCGATTCCCTCCTGTGCTGCTTCATCGGGAAGATCTGGGCGCCCTCGAGGATGAGTCCGTCGCGCAGCAGTCGGGCGAAACCGTCGGGTCACGATCGGACACCGTCCTCCTGCTCCTGATCACCGCCATCGCGGCGGTGCTCCGCCTCGCGCGGCTCGGTTCCGAGAGCTTCTGGATCGACGAAGTCTCGGAAGCCCGTACCGCGTCCTTGATCGCCACGCACGGCTGGCGGGCAATTGCGAGCCGGGACAACGTGAGTCCGCTCTCCCACGTGATCCTCGCCGGCGTGCAACAGGTCTTCGGCCGCTCCGAGATCGCCGCGAGGCTGCCAGGTGCACTCGCCGGCATCATCCTCGTACCGGTTGCGTATGCACTCGGCCGCCGGTTGTTCTCGGGCCGGGTCGGCCTGCTCGTCGCGACGCTGGTGGCGATCTCGCCCTACGCCGTGTGGTTCGCACGCGACGCTCGGATGTATTCGTACCTCTCCCTCGCGAGCGCGTTGTATCTGTGGTGCTTCGTCGCGTTCGTCGAGCGTCCGACACGCGCCTCTGCGGTCGGATTGGTCTCCTTGGGGATCGTCGGCCTGTACGTCCACGAGTACTTCATCTTCGTGATGGTCGCCTCCACCGCCTGGGCGGCGTGGTCATGGATCCGGTCGAACCGACCGCGGTTGTTCGCCCTGGTCGGCATGAACGCGCTCTCCTGTCTCGCCTTCGTGCCGTGGATCGTCGCAGTCTCTGCCTACGACCCGGGTACCGCCGGCAGTCAACGCAGCGGCGCGATCTTCTTCGCGCCCTATACCGTCGTGTCGTACTTCATCGGCTTCACCCTCGGGCCTTCGATCCGCGAGATGCAACGACTCGGCGCGTTGAGTGCGATGCGTGACCATGTCGGGGCGATGGTGATTCCGATGCTCCTGCTCGGCGCCACGCTTGCCGTAGTGGCGTGGGCCGCGCGGGGTCGGAAGCCGGAGCGTCCCGGAACGCCGGGACTCGGGTTGCTCGGCGTACTGGCGGTTGCCCTGATCGTCCTCCCCGTGCTGGCCGGCACGGTGACCGACACGGTGAACTTCAACGTGCGGTACTGCGCGGGCGCCGTCGTTCCCGTCATGATCCTCGTCGCCGCGTCGTTCGATCGGCTCCGCAGCCGGTCGATCGTGACCGCCGTCCTCGTCGCACTCGTGGCGATGATGACGTTCGCTTCGATCCGGGCCGTGTTCCCGGGCGACGAATACGCGCGTGAGGACATTCGGGCCACGGCGCACGAACTGCGCCGACTCCATCCCCGCGGTCCGGTGCTCGTCGAGAGCCCGACCATCGTTGAAGGGTTGCGGTGGTACGGCTACCGCGGACCAGTGATCGCAGTCCGTGACACGCAGGCCCGGCCGGTCCTCGCGGCGGCTCGGAGTCAACGCGTGTCCGGCGGTGAGGTCACCTTGGTGCAGGCGCGCGAATGGGAGTTCGATCCGGGGGACGTCGTTGCACGCGACCTGACCCGAGCGGGATTCAGGATCACGTCGTCGTACACCTCGGCCGGGGCCCGGATCCACACCTACCGCTACGTGCCCTCGTTCTGAGCAGCAGCATGGGCGTCCCGCCACACTCCTCCCTCGCGCCGCGCCCAACCCGGCGAAATGCGCGCCGAACCGCTCTGCGAGTCCTCGCCGCCGGCGGGTGGCTGGCGCTCATCCTGCTCTCCTGGGTCGTGGTGTCCATCGTGACGGGCACCACCCGGATCGTGCAGTTCACGGTCCTGGCACAGAGCCTGGT
>JBBQXR010000008.1:0-22816 GCA_038209455.1 Acidimicrobiia bacterium | reverse complement strand
GAGCGCTCGCTGTTTCGCGATCAGCGTCTCGGCGTGTGCCTTCGCCATTCCGAGCAGCACCGTTTCGGCATCGACCTTGTGCCGGTACTCGTCGAGGCGTTGCGCGCGGGTGGCGAGCTGGGCCTCGACACTGCGGTACCGGTCGACGAGCGCCTGATCGCGCGCGCCGACGACACCCGAGTAGGCCTGGCGACGACGCGCGTCGCGGTGCCGGCCCGCGTCGAATGCGGTGAGCGGACTCGACGACCCGCTCGACTGATACCACGCCACCACATGCCGCCGGAGTTCGGCACCGAGCTGGGTCCGCTTGCCACGCAGCCCGGCCAGTGCAGCATCGCCGCCGTGGATCTGAGCCAGCGCGAAGTCCCGACGCATCGTCGCGCCGTTGTACTGCTCCGCCAGGATCTCGATGTTCGCGCCGTTGGCAGTCAGGTCACGTTGGAGCTGTGCGGCGCGATCCAGGAGATCGTCGGTCGGCGTCGCCGCGGCCGGAACGGCCTGCCCCGCGACCGCGAGCACCAGGATGGCGACGACGCCGACGCGTCGCCGGACGTTTGCGAACGTCTCCATCAGTAGTTCGCCGGGAGGAGCCGGCTGAGTTGCTCGAAGAACGGGAAGAGCAGGGCCAACACGATCGGCACCCCGACCAGGAACGCGGCCCGCCGCACCCAGCGGCGGCTCAGCCACACCATCCCGGCGTACGCCGCGGCCACCAGCGCGGCCCAGAACAGCGCGGGGAAGGCCGCGCTGGAGTCACCCGACGTGCTGCTGTCGTTCGTCACCGCGGCCTTCGTGACCTTGGGCTTCGTCGTGGACGCAGCCGCCGGCTTCACCTGCGGCGCCAACTTGGCGACGACGATCAGTCGCTTCGACGCGCTGTACTTCGGGTGACACGTCGTCAAGGTCAGACGGTTGTCGTTCTTCGGGAAGAGCACGTCGTTCTGCGACGGCGAAACGGGAAACGGCGCTTCGCTCACGATGTACTTGAAGTTGCCCTGCAAGGTGGTGACGAGGATCGCGTCGCCCGGACCGAGCTCGTCGATCCGGTTGAACGGCGCGCCGTAGGTGGTGCGATGGCCCGCGATGGCCGCGTTGCCGGGCTGACCGGGAAGCGGCGTGTTGCGATAGTGACCCGGACCCTTGCGGAGGTCGCTGACCCCGGTCCCCTCGACGACCGCCTGCTCCAGGCCGATCTTCGGGATCTTGATCATCGCGACGGCCTCGCCGCTCGGCGCGGCCGGGGGTGCCGCCACGGTGGTCGGAGTCGTCACCGCCGACGGATCACCGCCGGCCACCCCGGAACTCGGCGACGGCTGGGACGCCACCGCGATCTGGAACGAGTGCCGTAAGCGGGACTGGTCGCGGTGTTCGAGCGCGGCAGTCCCCCAGAGCTGGAAGACCACGAACAGCAACAGCAGGATCCCGAGGTTGCGGAGACCGGTTCCCACCATCGCCCAGCGGCTGCGCCGGCGCTTCGACCGGCTCCGTCGCGACGTCGGTTCGCCGGCGTCGACCTCGGGTGCCGCCGGTGGGACGAAGACCGTTGCGGGCGCCGTCGGCGCGACGGGCGTATCGAGCGGCGGTGCACTCGGCGCCATCGGCGGAACCACCCGCAGCGCCGGCGGCGGGACGACCGGAACGGGTTGGGTCAACGGAACCGGTTCGGCGACCGCTTGGGTGGCCGCGGAGGCGGCGGCAGCCAGCGCCACCGCCGAGGGCGTCGGGCCCGGTGCTGCAACACCGACGTATCCCGATCGCGCCACCGTCGCGTCCGGAGCGCCGGCGACCGAACAACCGCCAGGCGGCACCGACCCGACCGCGGTGCGTCCCGCGATCGACGACGAACCATCGACCGCATTCCGCAGATCCGCGAAGAACGCGTCGTCGGCGCCCTGCACCGGGGCATCGAGGTCGAGGTCACCGATCGGTCCGGGCATCGGCACGGCGGGGACCGCGGCGGTCGGAACCGGTGCCGACGGTTGCATCGGCGCGACGGCTCCGGGATCGGCGCCGAACTGCTCGCGCAGGACCGTCGTGACCCGCTCGTGCGAGTTGGTCACGGTCATCCGCAGCCGTTGCTCGAGGGCCGCCAGCTCGGTGAGCCCTTCGAGCAGCGCGGTGTAGTCCTCGGCCAGGACGCGAGCCACGGAGTCCCGGGTGATCTCGGCGATCGCCGCGGCGCGTTCCTGAGCCTGTTCGACGAGCGACTGCGCTTCGTGCTCGGCCGCTGCGAGTCGTTGTTCGGTCACTGCGTCGGCTCGGACCCGGGCGTCCTCCTCCATCCGCTGCACCATCATCAGCGCGCGGCCGAGTGCAGCCTCGGCTGCGAGCTGTTGATCGGCAGTCGGAGCCGCGCCACCCGACTCGGGTGGCGCGCTCCCCGACGATGAAGGCGGTGTGTCCTCGCTCACCGCGACGCGCGCCGCCGGAGCCATCCACCCGCGCCGGCGAGCACACCACCCGCACCGAGCAGTAGTGCGTAGTCCGGTCCGCCGGTGAGCGCGAGGCTCGGGCCGGTGCCACCGGAGCTTCCGTTCGTGAGGTCCGCACCCGAGACGTCGGTGCCGACCGGAACCGTCGTCGTCGTAGAGGTCGTCGTGGTCGTCGCCGTCGTCGGGATCGCGGCCGCCAACGCGCTGAGGGCCTTGGTCACCACGGGTGCGGGCAACGCCGGGTCTCCGACTCCGGCGGCGGCGGCCTGCCCGGTCTCGAGGCCGTATTTCGCGAACGTTCCGATCGCGGCGGCGACCTCGGGGGTCACTCCGGAGGTCGGGACGACGAGGTAGTTCACCATTGCGACCGGGTAGGCCGCGGCGTCGGTCACGCTGTAGTCGGCACCGAGCAGATTCCGATCGTTGATCTTCCAGGCGGCGAGTGTCTTCGCGGTGTTCGCCGGCGTCGGCAGGACGAACGCCCCCGACATGTTCTTCACCTTGACGATGTCCGCGCCCGCGGCCGTCGCCTTCTTGGCCCAGGCGTTGTCAACGTAGGTGATGCGGGTGTCGCCGCCCTCACTCGCACCGACCACGTCGGCGATCGCGAAGGACGACGTCCGTGAGTCGGCGCCGGCGAAGAACGGGTACAACTCGCGTGGCTCGTCGGGGAACCCACGCTGGGGATCTTCCATGAAGCTCTTCCACACCGCGGGTGCCGAGTACTTGAAGAACGAGGTCGCGGCGTAGGTGGCGGCGTCGGCCTGACCACGGACGGTCGGTGTGATCTTCTTCGGCGGCAGCGCCACGCCCGGGTTCTCGGCGAGGATCGCCGGGTCGTCCCAGTTGGTGATCCCACCGGTGAAGATCTTGGCCAGCGTCGGACCCGAGAGTTGCAGGCCCTTGATCGGCTGACCCTGGTTGTCGTTGAGGTGGTACAGGAACGCCAGTGAGCCGCCCGCGAGCGGCACGTACGCGTACGTCTTCTTCTTGATATTGAGTTTCGCGGCCTCGTCGACGGTGAACGGGATGCCGGTCACGACGAAGTCGGTCGTCCCGCCGATGAACTCCTCTCGGCCGAGTCCCGAACCGTCGGCCGAGTAGTCGACGCTGGTCGACAGTGGAGGAGCCGCGACGGCCTTCTGCCACACGCCGAGCAATGGGTCGGCCGAATCGGAGCCGGCCCCCTTGACCACCGCGGCTGCGCCGGCAGTCGCCACCGGGGCGACCAGCGCGAGCACCACACCGATCCCCAGCAGGATGCGATATCCGTACCGCTTCGTCACCGGGCTACGCCTTCTGCTTGGACTTGCGTCGCCGTACCCACTCGCCGACACCGACGAGCGAGAGTCCGACCGGAACCAGTTGGAGCACGTCGGATCCGGTGTGGCCGAGCGGTCCCGGAGACGGCGGACCGGCGGCGGCCGTGTTGGTTGCAGTGGCTCCCGAGACCTGGGTGTTCCGCCGCGCACTGGTGGACGACCCGGTCCCGCTCGCGACCGTCTGGCCGGGGGTGGCCGCGGCCTCCGGTGGCGGTGAACCCGCTGGACGCGGCGGAGCACCGGGAATCTTCTGCGCCGCATTCAACGCCAGCGCCACGAGGTTCGTCGGCAGCGCCGCGTAGCCGAGGGAGTTTGCCTTCTTCTGTCCGTCGAGCACGGAGTACTGCACGTACGCCGCGATCGTCTTGCCCTTCTCCGGCGAGAATCCCGTGGTCGGCGCGATCAGGTAGCTGTACGACGACGGGTTGTAAAGCGACGCGCCCGGCGCCCGGAAGTTGAGCTTCTGGGTGCCGTCGGCGTTCGTGGTCGCGTACCCCAGCGCGGCGGTGACGGCCTGGAAGGTCGGTTGCACGTAGGCGCCCGCATTGTTCTTCATGAACGCGTTCGGCATCCCCCGCTGGAGCGCGAACCCGGCCTCGACTGCGGTAATCGAACCGCTACCGGTCACCGGATTGGCGACGAGGTTGGCGCAGCCGTCGGAGCCGTTGGCGCCTCGAGCGGCCCCGAAGTTCTGAGGCCAGAACGACGTCGGCCCGTTCGCGATCCCCTGGTCGGACGCGAACTTCTTCCAGACGTCGGGCACCAGATCGATGCAGTACTGACTGAAGAAGTACGACGTCCCCGAGCCGTCGGACCGCACCACCGGACGGATCGGCGAGCTCTTGAGCTGGCGGCCGTTGTTGTCGGCCGCGATCTGCGGGTCGTTCCAGGAGGCGATCTGGCCGGTGAAGATCTTGCACGCGGTGTTCGCCGACAGCCGTAAGTCCGTGATCCTGCGGCCGGCCGCGTCGTTGAGGTTGTACATCATCCCCAGACCACCGGCCGTGATCGGCACGTAGACGAACGCCCGCTTCAGTCCTTGGCGCTCGCTGTCGCTGAACTGGATGTCCGAGACACCGAAGTCGACCGCGTTGTTGAGGAAGTTCGTGCGGCCGGCCGTCGATCCGTTGGGCTGGTAGTCGACGCGCAACCCACACGCCTTGTTGACATCGGCCCGCCACTGGTCGATCACGATCTGCGGGAAGGAGGCACCCGATCCGACCACCGGCGCGGCGCCCGCAGCCGGACACGCGAACGCAGCCGCCGAGACGGCGGCGGCCGCGGCAGCACTCACTCCCTGCCGGACCGGGATCGTCGTCGGCGTCGGCACGACTCCCGCCCCGCTCACCTGCCCGTCACTGCCGAGCTGGGCCGTATCGGACCACGCCGGATCGCTCGGTGTCGCAGCAGTCGACGAGCCCGTCGGGGCGGATGCAACCGTCGTCGGGGCCGTCGGTGCGGTCGGTGTCGCCGTGTCGGCACCGGCGATCGCAGGCAGCAGACCGACAGTGACCAACGTGATGCCCAACGCGTAACTCGTGGCGGCCAAAGCGGCACGACGCATGAAGTTCCTCCCAGAAACGACGAGGGGGCGGACGGTACCGATGCGAGTTGAACGCCAAAGTGGGGCGACCTGAACTCCATCTGAACCGGACAGGAACAGTCGATGCGGGCGCGTGGGAATGGGCCGAACGACTCGGCCGCACACCCGGCGAATCAGCCGAAGCGGCCCTGGATGTAGTCGGCGGTGCGCTGATCGCGCGGCGAGCCGAACAGCTGCGCGGTCGCGCCCGCCTCCACGACCCGACCCGGCTCTTCCATCTTCTCCACCAGGAAGAACGCGCACTGGTCCGAGACGCGAGCGGCCTGCTGCATGTTGTGGGTGACGATCACGATCGTCACCTGCTGGACGAGCTCGCGCATCGTCTCCTCGATGATGCGCGTCGACATCGGGTCGAGCGCGGAACACGGTTCGTCCATCAGGAGTACATCCGGGGAGACGGCCAGGGCCCGTGCGATGCAGAGGCGCTGCTGCTGCCCGCCCGACAGCGCACCGCCGAGCGCGTTCAGCCGCGTCTTGACCTCTTCCCACAGACCGGCGCGCCGCAACGAGGACTCGACCAGTTGGCGCTTGTCGATCGTGGACTTCGAACCCGAGAGCTTGAGCCCCGACAGCACGTTCTCCTCGATGCTCATGGTCGGGAACGGGTTCGGTTTCTGGAAGACCATGCCGATCTTGAGTCGGGTCTCGGTGACGCGCAGCTGCGGTCCGTAGATGTCGACGCCGTCCAACGTCACCGTGCCGGACAGGCTGGCGCTGGGCACGAGTTCGTGCATCCGGTTCAGGATCCGCAGGAACGTCGACTTCCCGCAGCCGGAAGGCCCGATGAGGGCCGTGACCTCGTTCGGACGCATGGCCAGCGAGACCCGCTCCAGCACCTTGCGCGATCCGAACCACGCACTCACCGAGTCCGCAACCAACGCCGAGGCGGGACGAGCGGACGTTGCCGCATGCGCGTCCGCCATCTCCGCCGCGATCAGGTCGGCCGTCGGTCCGCCGGGATCCCGGGAGAGTTCGGTACGGAGATCGGTGAGGTCGACGTTCAACGGTCTGCCTTTCGTCGGTCACGTCCGAGGACGCGAGCCAGGGTGAACAGGACCAGTACCAACATGACGAGCACGAGCGCGCCCGTCCACGCGCGCGCGATCTGCGCGTCGTTCGGGCTGCGGATGAGTTTCAGGATGAAGAGCGGCAGGTCGTCCTGGTTCTTGTCGAAGACGTTCCAGTTCAGCGCCGAGGAACCGAGCACCGTCAACACCATCGGCGCCGTCTCGCCGATCGCGCGGGCGGTCCCGAGAATCGCGGCCGAGATGAGGCCGCTCTTCGCGTTCGGCAGTACGACCCGGAGCACCGTCTTCCACTGCGGTGCACCCAGGGCGAGCGAGGCCTCGCGCAGGCTGTCCGGGACGATGCGCAACATCTCCTCGGACGCCCGGGTCACCGTGGGGATGAACAGCACGATCAGCGCCATCGAACCGGCGAATCCGGAGAAGCCCTTACCGAGTTCCACCACCCAGAACGAGTAGACGAACAGTCCGGCGACGATCGACGGCAGACCGCTCATGGAGTCGATCACGAAGCGAACGCCGCGCGCCATGGGGCCCTTGACCTCGTTGAGATAGATCGCCGTCATGATCGCCAGCGGAATCGCGACCGCCGCAGCCAAGCCGACCTGCTCGAGCGTGCCGACGATGGAATGGAACGCTCCCCCACCCTTGTCCTGCGGACCGACGCTTTCGAGCGTGTCGGTGAAGAACGCGATGTTGAGGTACTTGAGACCCTTGGTGACGACGAAGATGATGATCATCACGAGCGGAATGAATGCCAGCGACGCTCCGGTGGCGAGGACGACCGTCATCACGCGATCGGTCGCGACAAGGTGTCCGTGGACCGCCTGGGCGATCGAGCGGTAGATCACGATGAACGCGACGTACCAGATCAGTACCGCACCGAATGCTCCGTTCCACGCAACTGCGCTGAAAAGCAGCCACGTCAACGCGGCCGCCGACACCGCGGCACCGACGATCTCGGCGCCGTCGACGAGCTGGAACTGACGGGTGCGGGTCGGCGGATCCTCGGGTTCCCGCGGTTCCGGGTGGGTCGTCGTGCGGTCTTCCATCTCGATCATCGGGAGGACGCCTTTGCACTCTTGCTGCGCGAGACCGCGAGTCGCGCGAGCGAGTTCACCAGCAGCGTCAGGAGGAAGAGAGCCAACCCGATGGCCATGAGCGCCTGACGGTGGGCCAGGTCGGCCTCGTTGAACTCGTTGAAGATCGTGCTCGCAACCGTGGAGCCACCCGGTTTGATGATGCTGGCCTGGATCTTGAACAACGGCGACAGGATCAGCGCGATCGCCACGGTCTCACCGAGTGCGCGCCCGAGCCCGAGCATCGCGCCGCCGATGATGCCGCTGCGCCCGAACGGCAGGATCACCCGGCGCACCATGCCCCAGCGGGTTCCACCCAGCCCCAGGGCCGCTTCACACTGGTCGCGCGGAACTTGGGCGATCACCTCACGGACGACCGAGGTGGTGATCGGCACGATCATGATCGCGAGCACGATCGCGGCCATGAAGATCGAGTTGGTGTAAAGCCCGCCGTCGGCCTGGAAGATCGGGATCCAACCGAAGTGCCGGGCCAGCCACCCGGCGGTGCCGTTGGCGTTGGGCATCACGTAGAAGAGGCCCCAGAGACCGAAGATGATGCTCGGGAATGCAGCCAGCAGGTCGACGAGACCGGTGAGCCACGATCGGAGCCGCTTCGGTGAGTATTCGTTGATGAGCACCGCAGTCGAGATCGAGATCGGGACCGCCAGGACGAGCGCGATCCCCGAGACGAGCACCGTGTCGTAGATGAGTCCGGCGACGCCGTAACTCGGCTTGAGTCCGACCGGCTGCCATTTGGTGCTGGTGAGGAACTCGCCGATGCCGACGCTGGAGATCGCCGGCCATCCATTGACGATGAGGAACAGTGCGATCGACCCGATGAGGACGAACACGAAGACGCCGGCGCCACTCGTGAGCGCACGGAACACGCCGTCGCCCCGAGTGCGGGACGCGCCGAACGAGCGTGGTCGGTCATCGATGTAATCGGTGCCCAGGGTGGGGAGCGCCATGCGTTTCCTCCTCGACCCAGGAGGTTGTCGACCGGCGGGCCGGTTGTCAGCCTCCGGCCGGTGAAGAACAGGCGAACATCTCTCGACGAACGCCGCCGTCGGTCCCGTGGGTAGCGCGGAAGCGACGACCAGGCGAACACTTGTCGGACAACCGCGCTGCGCCTTGACCGTCCCCGCCCGGTCCCGTCACCCTGAGCGCACTGCATCCGCCACGCTCCGAGGTCGGTCACTTCTCGACCCGACCTCGGACCGGCGGAGCGAAGTCGAGCACCACCGAGACGGCGGGAGCACCTCCAGCGTGAAGACCAAGATCGAGCACGCGGCCACGAGCCGATCGGGCCGCCGAGCACGGCACAGTCACGCCGCGCGACGCCGGCTGGGCCGCGCCTCGGCGCTGCTGTGCCTTGCGGGGCTCGCGCTGCTGGTCCCGAGCATCTTCTTCGTCCAGGTCGGTGGGGCCGTCGGTGCGGTGACCGTGAGTCCCAACAGCGGCTTGACCGATGCCGCCACCGTGACCGTCTCGTGGACCGGACTGCGCGCGAACTTCAGTCCCGTGATGGAACAGTGCAACGCCGCGCCCACGAACCCGACGTCCGACTGCGATTTCCTGACCGTGGTGGTCTCGAACTCGGATGCATCCGGCGCCGGTTCGGACAGCTTCACCGTCTTCGCGGGCAGCGGCCCCAGCCATTTGTTCGCCTGCGACGACCAGCACGCCTGCACCATCCGCGTCGCCGACGACCCGAACGACCTCACCACCGGCGCGGTGGGCGCCATCACGTTCTCGACCGCGGCCACCACCACGTCGAGCACCAGCTCCACCTCGACGTCGAGTACGAGTTCGTCGTCGACCTCGAGTACGAGCTCCACGTCGAGCACCAGCTCGACCTCGAGCACCAGCACGTCGAGCACCAGCTCCACGTCCTCACCCGGAGATTCGACCACCTCGTCGACGACGCCCACCGCCGTGCTCGGGAGCGACGCGAGCAACAGCGGGACCGGAACGGACGGCGGCGGTCTCGCCCTCGCACTCACCGGAACGGCGCTGCACCTGCCGTACACGTTGTTCGCGGGAGCGATCCTGTTCCTGCTCGGCATCGGCGTGCGGCGTATGGCGCTCGCCGGGGTCTGACGCACGGCTCGCACCCCGGTTCCGAGGTGACGACGTCGCTCGCTCCACCCCGTGCAATCCCGACGGTCGCGCCGATGGCGAGGGCGACCCCCACGGCCGCGCGCCACCCACGGACGACCCTCGCCACCTTCGCGACGGCATTCGTCGTGTACCTCGTCGCCGGATGGCGACTCGCCATCACCCACCATGCGATCGTCGGCGACGCGATGGCACGGGTCGCGAACGGTTTCACGGTGCTGTACAGCCGGGATCCGCATCTCGCGGCGGTGGGTTTTGTCTGGAATCCGCTCCCCTCCTTCGCCGCGCTTCCGCTCCTGACGCTCAGTCGGGTGTTCCCGGCGCTTCGCACCGAGGCCTTCGCCGGCAACATCGTGTCCGCAGCCTTCATGGCCGGGAGCGTCGCCGTGCTCTGGTGTCTGCTACGCGAAATCGGCAATTCCACCGGCGTGCGAATCACCCTCACCGTGCTGTTCGCCGTGCACCCCATCGTGATGATGTACGGCGCCAACGGGGACAGCGAAGCGACCCTCGTGTTCTTCCTTGCGCTGACCTGTCTCGGCCTCATGCGATGGCTCGATCGTCGGGATCTGAAGTCGCTCGTCTTCATCGGATTCGCACTCGGATTCGGGTACCTCAGCCGTCAGGAGTTCCTCGCCGCCGGCGGCTCGACCCTCCTGGTCATCGTCGTGAGTACATATTTCACGACGGGCGGGCCGCGGGCATTCCGCCGCTGGACGGCCATCACCGAGGCCACGGTGGCGGGATTGCCCTTCGCGTTCGCCGTGGTGTCCTGGGCGCTGAGCGCGTGGGTGATCGTCGGCACCGCCACGTCGTACCTCGAGGTGAATGCTGCGCAGGTGCGAGGCGCCGCGGCGGGGATCGCCAGCAACGTCGGCGGTACGCAGATGATCGACCGGGCCACGTACTACCTGGGCCAGCTCCTCGTCCTCGAGCCGCTCTGGGGCATCGTGGTACTCGCATCGGTGTATCTCGCCCTGCGTCGGCGCGATGCCCGGATCGCCGCACCGCTCGCCACCTTCGGCGCCGTCGCCGGCGCCCAGGGTGCGCTCTTCGCGAGCGGTTCGACCTTCGGGTGGCTTCGGTTCGCGATCACCATCGTTCCGCTGACCGTCATCTGTGCAGCACTGCTCCTCGATCGTGGCCCGGCCGTGCGACGACGATCCGGAACCGCGAGCAGAGCCGGGCGGATCGGCTTCGTGATCGCGGTGCTGGCGTCCTGCGCAGTGTCGATTCCCAATGCCGTCAACGGGATGACCAAGGACCGCTGGGGCCGCGAGGAAGCCGCCATGGTCCGGCTGCTCCCCGGCTACGGCTGGGCCCCGAAAGGAACCGCCGGCTACACCCCCGGCGACTACGACGGGTACAACGCCATCGCGGCGTACTTCGACCGGCAACGACTCCCGGAGGGATCGGTCCTCACCGACCTCCAGTACACCTTCCCGCTGATCCTCAAATCGCAACGCCCCCGCCAGTTCGTCATCCCGTCCGACTACGACTTCGAGCGCAGCGTCGCCGATCCGGCGACCTTCCGAGTGCGTTACCTCCTGGTCTCGAACGGTTCGGCGGACCTGCTCCGGCAGAGCTATCCGACCACCAGTGGAACGACCAGACCGCGCATTGCGATCGGCCCACTGGTTCGGACATTTCGGGCCGGACCGCAACAACTTTCGCTGTTCCGCGTCGCCCGGAGCGTGACCGGCGAACGGGCCGCGACGGGCTCGCGCTGAGCCGTCCGACCCGGCCTGCGCCAAGGTTCGATCGCCGTCTCGCCTGCGGCCATCCGTCGGCCATCCAGCCGTTACCCCGGCCCGGTACAACTGCAGTCGACAACCACATGACGGGACGGTGCTCGATGGCGCTGACACTCACTTCACCTTCAGGCTCACTCCAGAGCGGCAACACACCTTCGACCGTGTTGCCCCCGTTGCCGCAACTCACCGTGGTCGTTCCCACACGTCACGAGTCGCACAACATCGACGAGATGATCGAACGCATCCGCCGCGCCATGGGCGCGACGGGGTTCGGCTACGAGATCCTGTTCGTCGACGACTCGGACGACGAGACTCCCGGGGCAATCACGGCCCACGTCGGAGACGGATCGCCAGTCCGCCTCCTTCACCGCCGCCCCGGGACTCGGGCGGGTGGTCTCGCCGGTGCACTGTGCGCGGGCTTCGCCGACGCGCGCGGCAGTCATGCGCTCTGCATCGACGGCGACCTCCAGCACCCGCCCGAGCTTCTCGCCCCGATGGCACACGTCCTGGTCGACGGCACCGCGGACGTCGTCGTCGGCACCCGGTACCTCGCCGGGGGTGCCAACGACGGCCTCGACGGGGTGTGGCGCCGCGCGGTGTCCGTCGCATCTCGAGACATCGCGCGGTGCACGCTCTCACAGCTGCGTCAGACCACGGATCCGGGCAGCGGCCTGTTCGGGTTCAATCTGTCGATCATCGACGGTGTCGAGCTGAAGCCGATGGGCTACAAGACCCTCGTCGAGATCCTCGCTCGATCCAACTGGTCGTCGATCGCGGAGGTCCCGTACCACTTCGGCTCCCGCCAGCGCGGCAGCTCGAACGCGTCGGTGCGGGAGGGGCTGCGGTTCCTGCGCCACCTCGCCGGACTGCGCGTCGACACCGACGTTCGGCGTCGACGCACCCGGACCGTCGGTGCCTGCCAGGCCATCGGAGTCCCCACCGATGTTCCGGGCGAGGCGGAACGACTCACCATGGTCGTGCGCCACACCGCATGACCCCACCGGTGCGGTGACCCCGGCGTCACGCCGGCCACGGCCGCGCGCACTCCGCGTCGGCACGTTCGTGGTGGTGCTCGCACTTTTCGCCGGCTGCACCCGGGACCCCGCCGCCACGAGACCGGTCGCCCGGCGAAGCGCCATCTCGGTCGACGGGAAGGTCCCATCGCCGCCAGCGAATCGGTCCGGGCCCGTCGGGCTCCCCGCGGTTCCCGCACCCGCACCGATCGATTGGCGGCCGTGCGACGGTCGCGTCGAGTGCGGGAGTCTCATCGTGCCGCTGTCGTATCGGGATCCGACGGATCGCGTGCTCCAGCTCGCGCTGCGCCGATCACCGGCCGAGGACCCGGCGCACCGCGTGGGTTCGTTGGTGATCAACCCCGGGGGACCCGGCGAAGCGGGAACGCGGCTGCTCCGTCGCGATCTCGGCGTGCTCACGCCCGCGATCCGATCGCATTTCGACGTGATCGAGATGGACCCGCGCGGCGTCGGCGACAGCGCCGGGTTTTCCTGCGATCCACCCTCGACCGCACCCGTCGATCCCGTGCCGACCACCGCCGCGGCCGAATCAGCCCTGGTCACCGCGGTGGGCGCGTACGCCGAGGCATGTGCGCGTGCGGCCGGTCCGATCCTGGCCCACATGGGCACGACCGACGTCGCGCGCGACCTGGAACAACTGCGGCGCGCCGTGGGTGACGACCGCCTCACGTTCCTCGGCATGTCCTACGGGACGCTGCTCGGTGCGACCTACGCGGACCTGTACCCGACGCACGTGCGCGCCATGGTGCTCGACGGGGCGCTCGACCCGGCACTGTCCATCGCCGACCTCGAACTCCAGCAGGCCGAGGGCATGCAGGCCCAGCTCGACGGATTCTTCCGCTGGTGCGCCACGGCCGCGTGTCCATGGCGCCCTTCCGGGTCACTCCCGACCGCGTTCGACGCGTTGACCGAGAGGCTCCGCGCCGAGCCGCTCCGAGTCGGCGACACCGCGATCGGGGTCGCCGAGCTCTACGCAGCCACCTTGAGTCGCATGTACTCACCGAGCCGCTGGACGAGCCTCGGCGCCGCGCTGGCCGCCGCGGAGCGTCACGACGGCAGACCGCTCCTGGAACTGACCCGGCAATACTCCGGGACCACGCCGGACGCGACCATCAGCGCGGATGCGTCGACCGCCGTCAACTGTCTCGACCATCCCGTCGACCGTGATCCCGCCACCATGCGTGCCGCGGCGGCCGCAGCACGCGCCCGGGCGCGTCAGTTCGGCCCCTACCTCGCGTGGGGCGGCCTGGCGTGCGCCGTGTGGCCCGTCGCTCCGTCTCGGTCACCCCACGAGATCCGCGCTCCGGGCTCACCCCTCATCGTGGTGGTGGGGACGACGCACGACCCGGCCACTCCGTACTCGTGGGCCGAGAGTCTCGCCCGGCAACTCGAACGCGGGTGGTTGCTGACCCGGGATGGCACCGGTCACGTCGCGTACCTCGCCAACGCCTGCGTCCGAGCCCGTCTCGATGCCTATCTGGTGGACCTCGTTGCGCCGGTGACCGCCACTGCCTGTCCCGGTTGATCGTCCGCGCTCAGTGGTGCGCGTTCCACCACCGTCGCCCGGCGACGCCACCGGCGAGCCCGAGCGCGACCGCGCCGGCACCCACTGCGGCGCTCGTGGTGAAGGAGCGCGTCGCGGCGGCAAGGGCCTCGTGGGTCTCGAGCAACGTCTCCTCGTTGGTGTGCTCCGCCTGCCACCCGAGCCCCTCGAGTCGATCCGTCGCCACCACCCACGGGTGCAGCAGGTACGGCACCACGGACGGCGGAATATCCGCGAGTCCGGTGTTCCAGGCGCGCGTGAGCAGGCGACGCACGACGTCGAGGGGCAGCGCGGGGAGCGCGCCGTGCGGCAGCAACGCGCGCACGTCTTCGGCCCCGATCCAACCGGGCGCGGCGACGTCGAAGACGCCCGCATGGTCGGTGAGGACGAGCCGAGCGAGTGCATCGACGAGATCGTCGACGTGGGTGACCTGCACCGGCGCACCCTCGCCGCGGACACGCACGCGCCGCGTCCCGGCGAGCAGCCGGGCCCAGAGATGGCTGGCCCCCGCGCCGAGGACGGGCGCCGCCCGCAGGACGGTGACGGTCACGTCGGGATGATCGAGTTGCCACTCGAAGACGAGACGCTCGGCCTCGGCGGCCTGGACCGCCGGGCCGAATCCCGGGTTGGGCCGGAGCGGTGCATCTTCGGTGAGCGGAACCGGGTTCGTCGCCCACGCGCCGTACACCGCGGCGGTGGAGACGCGGACCACCTTGCGGACACCGGCCGCGGCCGCGGCGTCGAGGACGCGTCGGGTGCCTTCGACGTTGGCGCGGGCCATCCGTTCGCCGTCGGTGATCGGATCGAGGATCGCCGCCAGGTGGACCACGGTGTCGACGTCGCGGAGCCAGATCTCGAGATCCCGGCTCGACACGTCGACCAGGTGATGCTCGAACCCGACGGCCCCGCGTGTGGGATCGCGGACGTGGAGACCGACGATGCGCTCGACCCCGGCCGCCGACAGACGCGGTACCAGACGGGAGCCGATGAAGCCGGCCACCCCGGTGATGGCGACGGAACGAGCGACGGTGGAGTTGGTCATGGTCGTCCCTAGACTGACCGCGTGGCCGACGATCCTCAAGCCGGAGACCCATCCCAGCCCGACAATCCCTTCGGCGCGCTCGGGTTGCCGTTCGATCTGTCGCAGGTCGATATGGCCGAGGCGATGCGGATCATGCAGTCACCGGGGCCGCTGAACTGGGAGATCGCGCGCCAGGTCGCCGAGCAGGTCGCCCTCGACGACGACGGGACGCCGGCCCCGTCACCGCCGATCTCGGACGCGACCCGTGCGGAACTCGTCGAACTCGCACACACGGCGGTCGGACCGGTCGTGACCGAGACCGGCCTCACCGACGTCGTGACGCTTCCGGTCGAGGTGATCGACCGGAAGGAGTGGGTCCATCGCCACCTCGACGGCCTCCGGCCCGTGCTCGAGACACTGGCGACGACGATGCAGACCGCACTCGCGGCGGATCTGGCCGATGCCGACGACGAGACCGTCGAGGCCGCGACCGCCGACATGCTCGGGATGCCGCTCGGCGCAGACGGCATCCGCGGACTGATGGGCATGTTGGGTCCGCTCCTGCTCGGCGCCCAGACCGGTTCCATGATCGGCTACCTCGCGCAGCACGCCCTCGGTCGCTTCGACGTCCCGCTCCCCTCCACCCATCCGCCCGCCATCACGTTCGTCGCACCCAACATCGACGTGTTCGCCGAGGAGTGGTCGATCGACGCGCGTGACGTACGCCTCGCGGTGGCGATCGCAGAGACGGTGCGCGCGGCGCAGCGAACGCGACCGTGGGTTCGGGACCGCCTCGTGACGATCGCCACCGAATACGTCGGCGCCTTCGAACTCGACCCACGCGCGTTCGACGATGCGTTCGGTGACGTCGACCCCACCGACGCCGAGGCCATGGCGCAACTCGCTCAACGACCGGACGTCCTGCTCGGCGCGCTGCGCAGCGATCGCCAGCGCGCCATCCTCGAACGCAACCAGCAGTTCACGACCGTGCTCGAAGGTCACGCCGATCTCGTCACCGAGCACATCGGCACCCACCTGCTCACCGACTACTCGCGCATCCACGAAGCGTTGCGTCGCCATCACGTGGAGCGCGGCGAAGCCGGCCGGTTCGTCGAAGGGATGCTCGGCGTCGAACTCGACCGCTCGCACTACGAGCGCGGGCAGTCGTTCTGCGCCGGGGTGGTCGAGCGCTCCGGCATGGAAGGCCTGAACCGGCTCTGGACCGGCCCGGAACTCCTCCCGACCCAGTCCGAACTCGAAGCGCCGGGGCTGTGGCTCGCTCGCATCGACCTGCCCGACTGACGCTCCGCGAACCAGGGGACCGCCGTGCCCGAGATGAAGACCACCATGCCAACGATCGAGAAGATCGGCGTCCTCGGCGCCGGGGTCATGGGCGGTGGCATCGCCCAGGTCTGCGCGACCGCCGGCTACGACGTCGTCGTCTACGACATCGACGCCGCGGCGCTCACCGCCGGTCACGAACACGCCACCACCGGCCGCTACGGACTCGAGTCCGGCGTCGAGCGCGGCAAGCTGACCCGGGCGGACGCCGACGCCGCACTGGCGCGGCTCACGTTCTCGGACGACTTCGCCGTCGCCGCGAACACCGACCTCGTCATCGAGGCGGTGCCCGAGCGCCTCGATCTCAAGATCCGGGTGTTCCGTGACCTCGACGACGCCGCGCCCGCGCACACGATCCTCTGCTCCAACTCGTCCGGGTTCCCGATCCAGGCCATCGGTGCTGCCACCCGACGCCCCGCGCAGGTGGTGGGCTGGCACTGGGCATCACCGGCACCGGTGATGAAGTTGGCCGAGATCGTGCGGACCCGCGACACGTCCGACGCGACGATCGAGGCCGTCCGGGCCGCCGCCACCCGCTGCGGGAAGCACCCGGTTGTGGTCGCCGACACCGCAATGGCCTGGGGCTACGTGGCCAACCGCGTCTACTTCGCGATGGTCGCCGAGGCCCAGAAGGTCGTGAACGAAGGAATCGCGACCGCCGACGAAGTCGACCAGTTGATGACCGACTGCTACCGCTGGCCCGCAGGACCGTTCGGGATGGTCAAGGGCGCCACCTCCGGCTGGAGCTGACCTCCGGATCGGACCCGGCCGCCGCCCGGCCCGCCTGCTCGGTCCGTAGTATTCGCTCACCTACCGACTCGACGACCGGCTCATCTTCGCCAATGCCAGCTATGTGCAGGCGCGCATTCGCGAAGCCATCAACGCGGCACCCACCCCCACCCGGCGGCTCGTGTTCGACGCCGAGGCGCTCTCCGCCATCGACGCTTCCGGTGTCGAGGCGCTGGAACAGACCATCGAGCGACTCCGGCTCGCCGACATCACCTTCGTCATCGCGCGTCGCAAGGGCCCGTTGTCGGAACAGTTCGCCACCACCGGTTTGGAAGCCGCCATCGGCACCGATCACTTCCATCCGAACGTCGAAGCCGCGGTGCGGGCGTGCAGCGACGCCGCGAGCTGATCGGCGTCAGAACCAGCTGAAACCGAACGGTGCCCGCTCGGTGCGGAAGAGTGCGTCGGCCCGGCCGAGCGCATCGGCCTCACCGGTGATCCGTCCCGCCCGGCCCAGGACACTCGGTGCCACCCCACCGAGAAGAATCGCGCCGAGCGCGTCCGCGTCCATCCGCACGTCCGGCACCCGGTCGGTACGCGCACAGGTGGTCGTGCCCGACCGGCTGGTGACCAGGAAGGTTCCGATCGTCTCCTCGAGTTCCAAGAACGGATCGGCGACCGCGATCGCCAGTTCGCCGTCGGTGCCGTAGGTCCGGCTGCCGAGCAGCGCCGCGGTGTCGATGGGCCGCAGCCAGAGCCAGTCCCGTCGGTTCACGGTCCTGACTTCACGCGCATCGGTGAGCAACCAGGGCAGTATCGAGTCGACCGGCGTGTGCCACGAGCGCAGTTCGACGGTCTGGTCGACGTGGAAGAGGTAATGCCACAACGCGTGCTCGGCCCGCGGCGTCACCGCCAGCAGGTCGCGCACCGTCACGAACTTCTTGGTGTAGCCGTCCGACCAGTCTCCGTCGATCCCGTACACCGCGTAGCCCTCGACCTCGCCGCCGACCTCGTACGCCACATCGAAGCGATGGCGCGGGTCGATCCACTCGCGAGGCGCCCACTCGTCCACCCACCACGCGTCCGACCGCGACACCGCGCCGGCGCGAGCGCGGCGCTCGCGTTCGAAGAGCGGCCGCGCGGTCTCGACCGCGCGCTCCGGTGCCACCAACCGCATCGTTCCCGACGCCGGCGCGTCGCGGAACTGGGTGGTCGCCTTGCTCACCGCAATGCTCACCTTCTCGGACGCGACGCCGTACCCGAAGCGTGAGTAGATGCCGCCCTCGGACGCGGTGAGCAACGACGCCGGTTCGCCGCGGTCACGGCTCTCGAGGATCAGGTACGTCATCACCTGACGCAGGAGGCCCCGGCGCCGATGGGTCGGCCGGGTCGAGACCCAGCTGACCCCGCCCGCCGGCAACCGGGCGCCTCCGGGCATCGTCAGTTCCATCGAGTAGTTGCGCCCGGTGGCGACGATCTCACCGTCGACGAACGCGCCCACGCTCCGATCGAGTTCGGCGCGCGCCCATGCCTCGTGGTCCGCGAGGTCCCAGAGGTCACCGAATCCGTAACCATCGGCGAGCACGAACGACTCGATTTCTTCCGGCCCGACCGGTCGCAATGCAGGATCCACGGACCCCGGTCTAGCTGTCGTCCGCGCTCCGCTCGGGGCCAGTTTCCTCATTCCCCGGCGCGAGCTCGCCCCGCGCCACCCGGCGCGGCGCCCGCACGCGCCCGTTGGCCCACTCGCCCCGGGAGCGGAGTCCGGCCACGTAGGACAAACCGGCGAAGAACAACGTGAGGGAGAGGACGAAGAACCCCCAGCGCCGGTTCAGCACGTTCAGGAGCGCGACCGGGACCAATGCGCCCGCGACCCAACACAGCTGGAAGCGGGTCTCGAACCTTGCGAACGCGCGACCGCGGAGGTGTTCCGGTCCATCGCGGTGGACCAGGCTGTCGAAGGCGATTCGGCCGGCGGCCGCGCCCGCCGCGACGGTGAACCCGATCGCGACCGCGCCGAGCGTTCCGCCGTCCCGGGCCGAGAGCAATGCAATCACCGCGGGCACCAACAGCGAGAGCGCGAGGATCGACTCCTCGCGGAGCCGGCGCCGCACGCGAGGCGTGATCATCACCCCGACGAAACCGCCCAGCGCGCTCGCGCCGAGGACGAGCCCGAAGATCCACGTCGGTTCCCCGCGCTTCTTCAGCAGGAACGCGAGCAGGAACGTGAGGAATCCGACGCAGCCGCGCAGTACGGCCATCGCGGTACCCGCGAACACGATGCTCGGGATCGCGAGTTCCGCCCGTTCCTCCTGCGTCTCGGGCGGCGCGGGGCGAACGGCCGCTTGGATCCGGGTCGAGAGCACGCCGGCGACGACGAACACCAGCGACGCAAGGAGCAGCGAGAACCGTGCGTCGAACACGGCAGCGATCCCCGCCGCCGGCAAACCGCCGGCCACGCTCGCGATCACCGCGATGAGCGAGAGGCGGGAGTTCGCCTCCACCAGTTCGCTCTCGTCCTTGACGACCGCTGGGACCAACGACGACTTCGCGACCGAATGCCCCTTCGACAGCACCAGCGCGACGAACGCGAGCGGGAACAGCAGCACCGAGTGCACCTGGCCCGCCATGAGAAAGCACACGAGGGCGCGGCCGAAACACCCGACGGCCATGAGCGTGCGACGACCCGCGCGGCTGCGGTCGAGCGCAGGTCCGATCACCGGCGCCACGAGCGAAAACGGGGCAAGGGTGAGCAACAGGTACAAGAGGACCTGGGTCCGGGACTGGCCGACGCTCTGGGTGAAGAAGATCGAACCGGCGAGCGAGACCGTCAGGCAGGCATCGCCGACCGACGACGCCGCATGCGCGACCGCCAACCGACCGAAGGGGTTGAGTTCGTAGGTTCGGGGGTCCCGGGTGACCATCGCCACGCTGAGGATACCGGGCACCTGGGTCCACATCGCTCGTTCATCCGATGGTCGGACAACCGTCGTCGGCCGGCAATCCGTCCGCCAATCGGGGTCCGTAACGTACGCAGGGTTCGGTCCGGCCTCGTCGCCGGGCCGTCGCCGGGAGATCGGTCCCCGCTCCGGACCCGGCGATTCGCGATCCATCTCCCGAGATGGATCGCGCCCCGCATTCGCCTTCCAGGGGGGTCGGTACGATGCCCACCATGCCCGAGCCCGAGCACCTCCTCAACCGAGAGCTCTCCTGGCTCGCCTTCAACGCCCGAGTCCTCGAACTCGCCGAGGACCCCGACCGTCCGTTACTCGAACGGGCGAAGTTCCTCGCCATCTTCAGCTCCAATCTCGACGAGTTCGTCCAGGTGCGCGTCTCCGGGTTGCAGGAGCAGGTGGTGGCCGGGGTCCGGAGCACCTCGCCCGACGGACTTCGCCCCGCGGCCCAGCTGGATCTGGTGCGGGATCAGATTCGGGTACTGGTCGGGCGCCAAGCAGAGGTGTTCACGCGCGAGATCGGCCCTGCGCTCGAAGCAGAAGGCATCGTCTTCGCGCGTTGGGAAGATCTCGACGCAGCCGATCGCACGTTTCTCGTCGAGGTCTTCGAGTCGCGCGTGTTCCCGGTGCTCACGCCGCTCGCCGTCGACCCCGCACATCCTTTCCCGTACATCTCCAACCTGTCGTTGAACCTCGCGGTCCACGTCGTCGACCCCGACACGAGCGAGCAGCGTTTCGCCCGCGTGAAGGTCCCGCCACTTCTCCCCCGCTTCATCACCATGCCGGACGGCGTCCGGTTCATCCCGCTCGAGCAGGTGATCGCGGCGCACCTCGATCAACTCTTTCCCGGCATGCAGATCGCGGCGCACTGCCCGTTCCGGGTCACCCGCGACGCCGACTTCGAACTCGACGACGAGAACGAAGATCTCCTCGAAGCGATCGAGAGTGTGCTCACGCTCCGGAAGCGCTCCGGTCACGTCGTGCGGCTCGAGATCGACCCGACCATGGCGGACGACATCCGCGCGCTCCTCGTCCGCGAGTTGGAACTCACGCCGGACGATGTCACCGTCATCGACGCGCCGCTCGACCTCTCAGGACTCTGGGCGGTCTATGCACTCGACCGGCCGGACCTCAAGGACGAGACCTGGGTGCCCCAGACCCAGCACGTGTTGGCGCGCCACGACGGACCGCCCAACATCTTCCGGATCCTCGAATCCACCGATGTCCTCGTGCACCATCCGTACGACTCGTTCACCACGAGCGTGGCCGAGTTCGTCGACCAGGCCTCGCGTGACCCCGACGTCCTTGCGATCAAGCAGACCCTGTACCGCACCGGTGGCCAACAGAGCGCGATCATCGATTCGCTCGTCCGCGCGGCGGAGGCCGGCAAGCAGGTGGTCGCGCTCGTGGAGGTCAAGGCCCGTTTCGACGAAGCGATCAACGTCGAACGCGCACGCGAGTTGGAAGAGGCGGGCGTCCATGTCGTGTACGGACTCGTGGGCCTCAAGACGCACACGAAAATTCTGCTCGTCGTCCGCAACGAACCGGCCGGCATCCGCCGCTACTGCCACGTCGGGACCGGGAACTACAACTCCGTGACGGCCAACCTGTACGAGGACCTCGGTCTCCTCACCGCCGATCCGGAGATCGGTGAGGACCTCACGGAACTCTTCAACTCCCTCACCGGCTATTCCCGCCCTCGCCGGTACCGTCGCCTCCTGGTCGCGCCGCACGGCCTGCGCGAAGGCATCCTCGAACGCATCGCCACCGAGAGTGCCCTCGGCCCGGCCGGGCGCATCGTGATGAAGATGAACGCGCTCGTCGACCCGGAGACCATCGACGCCCTCTACTCCGCGTCGCAGGCCGGTACGCCGATTGATCTCCTGGTTCGCGGTATCTGCTGCCTGCGGCCGGGGGTCGCCGGGCTGTCCGAGACCATCCGGGTGCGCTCACTGGTCGGCCGGTTCCTCGAGCATTCCCGGGTGTTCCGGTTCGGTGCCGACGTCGACACGGCCGAGTACCTCATCGGGTCGGCCGACATCATGCCGCGCAACCTGAACCGCCGGGTCGAGGCGCTGGTCCCGGTGCGCGCCCCCGCCCTCCGCGAGCGCCTGGCCGACATCCTCGACGTCGAACTCGCGGACGACACGCAGGTATGGGAACTCGACGGTGAAGGCGACTGGCGTCCCGTGCCGAAGGTCGTCGGCATCGACGCCCATCGCGAACTCATGGAGCGGGCGATGGTCGGATCGACGCCATGAGCAAGACCAAACCGATCATGTGCTACCTGCTCCGCCACGCGGACGCCGGCCGGCGTGGGGTGGTCAACGACACCGAACGCGGTCTCTCCAAGAAAGGTCGCGCGCAAGCCGAGCGCATCGCGCGCCGACACGACGACGGACCGGTCCGGCACATCGTGAGCAGCCCGTACGCGCGGTGCGTCCAGACCGTCGAACCTCTGAGCAACGCGACCGGTATCGCAATCGAGATCGACGACGCGCTCGGCGAAGGTGTCGGTCCCTCTCACGCGATCAGTCTCATCGAGTCGGCACTGGAGCCGATGATCTTGTGCTCGCACGGCGACGTCATCGGCGAAGTGATGACGCTGCTCGACCGTCGCGGCGTCCCGCTGGACGACGATCGCCTGGCGAAGGCCAGCGCCTGGGAGCTGACCGTCACCGACGGAGCGATTCTTTCGGCGCGTTACCTCCCGCCACCGAGGTGAGGGTGGGGTGGCCGGTGGTGAGGTCGATGTTGGTGGTGAAGAGGAGTCGGCTGGCGGGGTAGCCGACGTTGGGTTCGCGGTAGGCGTGGTAGGCGAGGCGGTAGTCGCCGGGGGTGGGTTGGTAGACGGAGCCGCC
>JBBQXR010000007.1:0-23126 GCA_038209455.1 Acidimicrobiia bacterium | reverse complement strand
GAGAGTTCGTCGTCGGTGAGGGTGATCGTGACGGCCACGGCGGTGGAGGTTACGCGCCGGCGGGCTTCACGCGTTCCACGAGACGTGGCAGCCGCGTGCTCTCGCCCTGGCGGTTCGCCTTTATGCGCCTGCCTGCTTCATGCGATCGACGATCTTGGGCAGCAGCGTGGTCTCGAGTTGTGCCAGCCCGGCGGTGTCGGGTGCGAAGACCTCGAAGGACAACGCGTACTTGCCGAGCTGCACTCCGATCTGGTCGGAGAGCAGGTGCTGGGTCTGCCCGGCTCTCGTGATGGTGGTGGTCAATCGGAACCCGAACTCACCGTCGCCGATGTGGTCGACCGCGATGGGGCTCACGTCGAGCGAGTCGACGGTCAGGCCTTCATCCGAGAAGGTCTTGCGGAACAGGTCGCGGTAACAGTCGATCGTGGTGGGGTCGAGGTAGAGGTCGAGTTGTCCGGCCACCTCCGTGGCGGAGTCGTACACGTCAATCGAATCGCTCACCCGGCTGTCGGCCTTGCTGAAATCGGGCGACTTCGCCGAGTGCCGACCGTCGTTCACCTTGGCCACCAGGTTGGCGCAGGTCGGGATGCCGGCGGCGAGCTTCTTCACCTCGGCCGCAGTACTCGCACTGCTGCTCGGCTTGTGGGTCCAGGTCGGGAGATCGGCGGCCCGCAGGAGCCCGGCGGTGACCACGTTGTCGTGGCTCGCGGCGGGAGTGGTGGAAGTGGACGAGGTGCCCGATGGCAACGACGTCGATCCTCCACTGCTGCCGCACCCGGCCACAACCACGGTGACGGTGAGAGCGACGACGACGATCGGGAACCTGCGCATACGGCCAGTCTCCTCCGGGCTGGGGTCGCAATCGGGGACACCGGTACGATCCGCCGATGGCCGACGACACCTCCCGTTCCACCGACTCCGGTATCGAGATCAAACCGCAGTACACCGCGGCTGACCTCGGCGAATGGGACCCCGCGGCCCAGCTCGGTGATGCCGGCTCGCCTCCCTACACCCGTGGTGTCTACGAGCAGATGTACCGGACCCGGCCGTGGACGATGCGCCAGTACTCCGGCTTCGGCACCGCCGCCGACACCAACCAGCGCTTCCACTTCCTCCTCGGCGCGGGCCAGACCGGCCTCTCCTGCGCCTTCGACCTCCCCACCCAGATGGGCTACGACTCCGACCACCCGCGTTCGGAGGGTGAGGTCGGCAAGGTCGGGGTGGCCATCGACTCGCTCGAGGACATGGAGATCCTGCTCGCCGGTCTCCCGCTCGACACCGTCACCACCTCGATGACTATCAACTCGACCGCCGCGATCCTGCTGTTGATGTACGAGCTCGTGGCCGAGAACCAGGGGGTGTCGGCCGACCAGATCGGCGGCACGATCCAGAACGACATCCTCAAGGAGTACGTCGCCCGCGGCACGTACATCTACCCGCCGCGTCAATCGATGCGGATCATCACCGACATCTTCGCCTACTGCGGCGAGCACGTGCCGCGCTGGAACACCATTTCGATCTCCGGCTACCACATCCGTGAAGCCGGGAGCACCGCAGTACAGGAGATCGCGTTCACGCTCTCCAACGCGATCGCGTACGTGCAGGCCGCGGTCGATGCGGGTCTCGACGTCGACGACTTCGCGCCCCGGCTCTCGTTCTTCTGGAACGGCCACAACGACTTCTTCGAGGAGGTCGCAAAGTTCCGGGCCGCCCGCCGCATGTGGTACTCGATCATGAGTCTGCGGTTCGGGGCGCAGAAGGAGAAGTCGAAGCTGCTGCGGTTCCACACCCAGACCGCGGGTTCGATGCTCACCGCCCAACAGCCCGAGAACAACATCGTGCGGGTCGCGCTCCAGGCCATGGCCGCCGCCCTCGGCGGCACGCAGTCGCTCCACACCAACGGGTTCGACGAGGCGCTCGGTCTCCCCACCGAACGCGCGGCCAAGATCGCACTGCGGACCCAGCAGATCGTCGCCTACGAGACGGGCATGACCGCGACCGTCGACCCACTCGCCGGTTCGTACTTCGTGGAGTCCCTCACCGACGCGGTGGAAGCCGAGGCCTGGCGTTACATCGAACGTATCGACGCCGAGGGTGGCGCGGTGGCGGCGATCGAAGCGGGCTTCATGCAGGACGAGATCGAGCGGGCCGCGTTCGACTGGGCGAAGTCGGTGGACAACGGCGAGAAGGTGATCGTCGGCGTGAACAAGTTCGCCGACGCGGCCGTCGGTGAGCCCGACGTGTTCCCCATCGACCCCGAGTTGGAACGTCAGCAGGCGGGACGGCTCAAGGACCTGCGCGCTCGGCGGGACCAGAACGCGGTGGACGCGGCGCTGGCCGACGTGCGGGCGGCGGCGAAGGGCACGCAGAACCTGCTGTACCCGATGAAGGAAGCGCTGCGCGCCTACGCCACGTTGGGTGAGGTGTCCGACGTGCTCCGTGACGAGTTCGGGGTATACCAACCTGCCCGTTGACGGACGGGAGAACGCTGCCTAGCTGGCCTGCACCAGATCGTGGACCCGCTCGGTGGTGGCGTTGATCTCGGCGAGACGCCGCCGGGCCTCGGCCACGCCCGACCGACCGATCTGACGGGTCCGCGCGTCGAGCCAGACCGTGCGTTGCAACGAGGCCGCCCGCTCGGCCTTGGTGGCCTGAGGTGCCTTCGAGCTCGGGGCCCGCTGGGGCAGGTCACCGCCGGTGAGGAGTCGCAGTTGCGTGGTCACGTGGTGAGTGTCGCATGGGGGTGTGACAGTCATGCCGGGCCTCCGATTCCCGTGATCCCGGTCTCCGCGTTGCCCGGGATTGTGGTGGTGCTACCCGTGTCAACGCAGCCGAAACCACGATGGTTCCGAGGCACTGGTCACAACCTGAAGGCCGCCTGATCTGCCCGTCCGCTCGCGCACCTGGATGTCATGCCCGACGTGGGGCTCGCTCCCGGGCTGCTCACCTGCACTCGTTCCTCGTTCCGGTTCGGTGTGGGCCCACCGAGGTGTGGTTCTGGTACTGGTTCCTAGACTTGGTGAAATCATGAGTGGAACTCCGACCCCCCGGGCGTACCTCGACCACGCGGCGAGTACCCCCATGCGCCCCGAAGCGGTCGCCGCGATGCTCCCGTTCCTCGCCGATCACCCGGGGAATCCGTCGGGGAGTCACGGCGCGGCGCGGGCTGCGAAGACGGCGCTCGAGGAGGCACGCGAATCCGTCGCCGCGGTGCTCGGCTGTGAGCCACGCGAGGTGGTCTTCACCGGCGGCGGGACCGAGGCCGACAATCTCGCGATCAAGGGTGGGGCGCGTGCTGCCAGACGGATCGACGGACTCGACGGCGTGGTCACGACCGCGTTCGAACACAAGGGCGTGCTGGCCGCGGTGGGCCGGCTCGGCACCGAAGGATTCCGGGTCGCGATCGCGCCCGTGACCGCCAGCGGCATCGTCGACCTCGATGCGTTGGCCACCCACCTCGACGACCGCACCGCGCTGGTCTCGGTGATGGGCGTGAACAACGAGGTCGGCACCGTCCAGCCGTTGGCGGAGGTGGCCGCACTCGTCCGCCGGTTCGCGCCGGGGGCCCGGCTCCACACCGACGCCGTCCAGGCCGTGCCGTGGGTCGACGTGAGTGTCCTCGCGGGGGACTTCGACCTCGTCGCCATCTCCGGTCACAAGTTCGGTGGGCCCAAGGGCGCGGGGGTGCTCGTCGTGCGCGACGGCGTCGCGATCGACGCCGAGATCGAGGGCGGCGGCCAGGAGCGTGGGCTGCGCGCCGGCACCGTGAACGTTGCCGGCGTGGTCGCGCTGGCGACCGCGCTCCACGTGACGCACGCCGGTCGGACCGCGGAGGATGCGCGCTTGCACGGTCTTCGTGACCGGCTCCGCGACGGCCTGCTCGCGGCGGTACCCGACGCGTTCGTGAACGGTGACCAGCAGCACACCACGGCCGGCCATCTCCACGTCGGCTTCCCCGGGGTGGAGAGCGAGGCGTTGCTCGTCCTGCTCGACGAGCAGGGGCTCGACGCCGCGGCCGGCTCTTCGTGCTCGTCAGGCGCCACCGAGATCTCCCACGTGCTCGCGGCGATGGGCATGGATCGCGCCGACGCGACCGCGTCGATCCGCCTGAGCTTGGGCTACGCGTCGACCGATGACGACATCGACCGGGCGCTCGCGCTGATCCCGGCCACGGTGGCGCGGCTGCGCGGTTCGGTGGCGGCATGAAGGTCTTGGTCGCCATGAGCGGCGGCGTCGACTCGTCGGTCGCGGCCGCGCTCGTGCGCGATTCCGGTCACGACGTCACCGGGGTGACGCTCAAACTGTGGGGCGGCGACAGTGATTCCGGCTGCTGTTCGGTCTCGGATGTGGAGGACGCACGCCGCGTCGCCGCGCAGCTCGACATCCCGCACTACGTGTTCAACTTCGCCGACGAGTTCACCGCCCACGTGGTGGAGCCCTACGTGGCCGACTACGCCGCGGGGCGGACACCGAATCCGTGCATCGAGTGCAATCGTTCGATGAAGTGGGGTCGCCTGCTCAATCGTGCCCGCACCATGGGATTCGACGCCGTGGCCACCGGCCATCACGCCCGCATCACGCGCGACGCCGAGGGCAATGCAGAGCTCCGGCGTGGCGAGGACCCGGCCAAGGACCAGGCGTACGTGCTCGCGGTGCTTGCGCAGGACGCACTCGCGATGACCATGCTGCCCGTCGGCGAGATGACCAAGGCCGACGTGCGTGCGCACGCGACGCGCCTCGGCATGCGAACGGCGGCCAAGGCCGAGAGCATGGACGTGTGCTTCATCACCCGTGGCGGCCGCACCGCGTTCCTCGACGCACGGGTCCCGTCGACCCCTGGCCCGATTGTCGACATGGAGGGCACGGTGCTCGGCGAGCACGACGGCGTCCGCAGCTTCACCGTCGGTCAGCGCCGCGGCCTCGCGGTGGCCGTGGGGGAGCGGCGGTACGTGGTGGACGTGGACGCAACCTCCGCCACCGTGACCGTGGGTGAACCGAACGATCTCCTGCGCGACGACGTGAAGGTGGAGCGGATCACGTTCACCGGCGCGCCGATCGCAGAGGGAACCGACGTCGCGGTGCAGGTGCGAGCGCACGGCTCGGTGCAACACGGTGTGTGGCTCCGCGACCGTGTGGAGTGGGCGGTGCGCCAGCCGCGGGTGGCGCCGGGGCAAACCGTTGCGTTGTTCGACGGCGACCGGGTGCTCGGCAGCGCGATCGCCTGCTGAACGCCGATGCGCGGCACGTTCAGTCGGTGCGGACGTGGATCCGGTGGGCCCGGGCGCGAGCGAAGAGGTGTGGGGCATCACCGGGGGTGACCAGCAGGAGGTTGGTGCTCGTCATCACGCCCTGTCGCCGGACCCGGCGCACGATGTCGGCGTCGTCGGTGAGCAGGATCGCACAGGACCCGAACGACGCGCCCAGGCGTAGGTCGACGGCCCCTTCGGGCGGGCGCCGGCTCGGATCGGCGGGGCCGAACCCCATGATCCGGGAGCGGGGGAAGAGCACCGGATCGGTGAGCGTGAGGGGATCGGCCACCACCATGCCGGCGGGGACCAGCACCACGAACCGGTGGGCCAGTTGATGGATGAGCCGGACGACGAAGATCGAGGCCGGGACGGTGACCACGAGGACCACGATTCCGGCGGCCCACTCACGGCGGGCCAGGAGGAGTGGCGCCACCACGAGCGCGGCGCCGACGATCGCGATCGCGATCGGGGCAATGGGAAACGCAACCGCCGGCGGGACTTTCAACGGGAACCGTTCCTCGTCGCCGTAGGCCGCACCCTGCACGCAGAGCCGCGCGAACTCGCCGCGGGTGCCGAGTGCGACCGCGACCGCAGTGAGCACGACAGCTGCGATCCAACCCAGGGTCGACGTCCGGCCGGTGAGCGCGACCGCGATCGACGCGCCGAACGCGAGCGGGATGGCGAAGCGCGCGACAGTGAGCGACGGCGGCCTCGGTATCAAGGTGGCGACGAGCACCACGGTCCATCCGACCCAGGCGAGGATCGCGGCGGCGACGCGAGCGGAGGCGGGCCAGGGTGCGATCGCGTCGGCGAAGGCGCCGCCCGCGGTGACGGGCAGGCTGATCCAGATCGCGCGCAGGAACCAGATGTTCATCAGAGGAAGCGCGCTCCGCTTCGGAGAGTGCGAACGAGGCGTTCGTATACTAGGAACCGTATGGCCCCAAGCCTGCACGGTGGAGTGTTCCCGACAGGGCTGGCGACAGGAATCGGGAGTCTTCCGTTCGCGGATGCTCGCGATGCCGCGGCGCTCGTCCTCCGCACGCAGCCAGACCTGCCTGCGATCCCGCAACTCGCGTCGCCGCGTGAAGGTGTCGTCGCTCAGTGGGCGGTCGCGTTGCCCGAGGTGACCATCGCGCCCGACGGTTCGCTCATCGTCGACCTTGCCCGCGTCGGTGAACCGATCGTCGCCGAGTTCACCGAGGAGTCGCACGCCGGTCTGCTCGGCTTCCTCGACGTCGCCGCCACGACCGAGACACCGCTGCAACGGGTCAAGGCACAGGTCGTCGGTCCGCTCACCCTCGGCGTGGCCCTCGTGCAGGCCGGCATGGCGCCGGCGGTCGCATTCGAACGGTCGTTGGAGACGGTCGAGAGCTGGATCGGTGCCCTCGAGGCACTGCTCGCGCGGCGGGTGCGGGGCGCGCGAACGCTGCTGTTCCTCGACGAGCCCGCGCTCGTGCTCTGGAGTCGCGAAGAAGGACCGATCGAGCGAGAGAGCGCGATCGACGTCCTCTCGAGTGCGCTCGCTGCGAGTTCGGCTGAGACCGGTGTCCACGTGTGTGGTGACGGCGACATCCGCCTGGCGTTCGAAGCCGGGCCGACGGTGTTGGGCGTCCCGGTCTCGGGCCGCCTGGTGGACGAGGTCGGAACGCTCGTGCGCCACCTCGATGCCGACGGATGGATCGCGTGGGGCGCAGTGCCGACCGACCGACCCGTCGGCGAGAGCGCGGATCCGCTCTGGCGGGAACTGGTCGGCGTCTGGTGTGAGCTCACCCGCCGGGGCTGCGAGCCGTTGCGGATCCGCAGCCAGGCGATCGTCACGCCCGCGTGCGGTCTGGTGAACCACGGCCACTCCCAAGCCGAGCACGCGTTGCGGCTGGCGTCCGAACTCGCGGAACGCGTCGCCGCGCAACGAGCCGCAGCCCGCCTCACCGCCGGCGCCTAGCAACCCCGACCATCGGCTCGCGGCGGGTCACACCCCGTCGTTAGAGTCGAGGCCATGGCGGCACCGAAGGCGCAGGTCCGACGCAGCGCGGAACTGCGGGAGCAGATTCGGTACCACGACGAGCGGTACTACGGCCACGACGAGCCCGAAGTCAGCGACGCCGAGTACGACGAGCTGCTCAACGGGCTGCGTGCGATCGAAGCCGAGTTCCCCGATCTCGTCACCGACGATTCGCCCACGCAGAAGCCCGGCGCCGCGATGGTGCCAACGCCGTTCTCCGAGGTTCGCCACCTCCAGCCGATGCTGTCGCTCGACAACGCATTCTCGCGTGACGATCTCGTTGCCTGGGGCGAACGCATCGGCCGGCTCGTGACCGAATCGGTCACCTACGTGGGCGAACCCAAGCTGGACGGTCTCGCGATCTCGCTCCTCTACGAGGACGGTCGGCTCGTGCGCGGCGCGACGCGTGGGACCGGCGAGACGGGCGAGGACGTCACCGCCAACGTGTTGACCATCGACGACCTGCCGACGCGCCTGCGCGGCAAACGCATTCCGACCACCCTCGAAGTGCGCGGCGAGGTGTTCATGTCGCTCGCGGCCTTCACCGAGCTGAACGTTCGCCAGGCCGAGCGCGAGGACCGCCTCTTCGCCAACCCGCGCAACGCGGCGGCGGGGTCGCTGCGCCAGATCGACCCGAGCATCACGGCGAGCCGGAAACTCTCGCTGTTCTGCTACCAGCCAGGCGCGTTGGTGGGCGGGCCCAAGCTCGCGACCCACCACGACACTCTGGAATGGCTCCGCGAACTCGGCTTCCCGGTCAACCCGCACATCCAACGCCTCGCCGACGTCGATGCGGTGCACGACTTCTGCGTGCAGATGGAGACCGACCGCCACTCGCTCGGGTACGAGATCGACGGTGCAGTCGTGAAAGTCGACTCGCTCCACCAGCGTGCCGAAATGGGGAGCACGAGCCGCGCGCCGCGGTGGGCGATTGCGTTCAAGTTCCCGCCCGAGGAGAAGACGACGCTGCTCAAGGCGATCATGGTGAGCATCGGTCGGACCGGGCGCGCCACGCCGTTCGCGAGCCTCGAGCCGGTCTTCGTCGGCGGCTCCACCGTGCAGATGGCGACGCTCCACAACCCCGATGAGGTCGCGCGGAAGGACGTGCGGGTCGGCGACACCGTGGTGGTGCGCAAGGCGGGGGATGTGATCCCCGAGGTGGTGGGTCCGGTGTTGTCGCTGCGCAAGAAGGGCGCGCGCAAGTGGAAGTTCCCCGCCACCTGCCCGTGCCCGTTGCAGCAGCCGCTGGTGCACCTCGAGGGCGAGGTCGACCGGCGCTGCGTCTCGGCCGACTGTCCCATGCAACGGGAGCAGAAGATCATCTACTTCGCGGGTCGTGGTGGCCTCGACATCGAAGGGCTCGGCGACGAACGCGTGCGCCAGTTGGTGAACGCCGGGCTGGTCTCGGACGCCGGCGACATCTTCTCGCTCGAACACGACCAACTCGTCGCGTTGGACCGCATGGGCGAGATCTCGGCGAACAACCTGCTGCAATCGATCGAAGACTCCAAGACGCGACCGTTGGCGCGCGTGATCGTCGGCCTCGGAATCCGTCATGCCGGCCCGACCGCGGCCGCGGCGTTGAGCCGTGCGTTCCCCGACCTCGACGCCATCACCCACGCCAGTGTCGAACAGCTCACCGCGGTCGATGGCGTCGGTCCGGTGATCGCCGAGAGCCTGCTCGCGTGGTTCTCGGTGCCGACGAACCAAGCGCTCATCGAGAAGCTGCGGGCGGCAGGCGTGAACTTCGCCGCGCCGGTCGTGGAGACACCGGATGCCCCACAGACGTTGACCGATCGGACCTTCGTGCTCACCGGTGGCTTGGCGGAGTTCACCCGTGAGGAGGCCGAGGGCGCGATCCGGGCGCGGGGTGGGAAGGTCACGAGCAGCGTGTCGAAGAAGACGAGCTATGTGCTCGTCGGTGAGAATCCCGGATCCAAGCTCGGCAAGGCCGAACAACTGGGTGTCACCTTGTTGGACGAAGCCGCGTTCGTACAGTTACTCGAACACGGTCCCGAAGTAACCGAGGAGTAGGCATGGTCGACAAGTCCGCGATCGGCACGACCGACGATCCGTTCACGATGGTCGTCGAGTACGGCAAGATCCGCGAGTTCGCACGGGCCACGAAGTCGGAGCATCCCGACTATCTGGAGTCGGCCTCGCCCGTGATCCCACCGACGTTCCTCACCACCGTGTCGTTCTGGTCGCCACGGGGCCAGTCGGTGTTCTCGAAGGTGAAGCTGGATCTCCGTCGCCTGCTCCATGGCGGCCAGGAGTACACCTTCCATGGTCCACCGCCGGCGGCGGGCACGAAGCTCACGGTACAGACGCGCGTGGCCGACATCTACGAGAAGGAAGGCAAGCGCGGCGGCACGATGACCTTCGTGATCACGATCTCGGAGTTCCGCGACGAGTCCGGCACCCTCGTGGCCGAGGCGAAATCGACCGCGATCGAGACCGGCAAGCCTGCGACCTCGGAAGGTGCATGATGACCAACTTCGCCGACCTCACCATCGGGACCACCGCGCCGGACCGCGAGTACGGACCGATCTCGCGTACCGACATCGTCGCCTACCAGGGCTCGTCGGGAGACTTCAATCCGATCCACCACGACGACGAGTTTGCGCAATCGGCCGGTTACCCGGGCGCCTTCTCGGTCGGCATGCTCCAGGCCGGAATCCTCGCGAGCTACGCGACCGACTGGCTCGGACCGCGCAACGTCCGGAAGTTCGGGGTGCAGTTCCGCGAGCAGGTGTGGCCCGGCGACCGGCTCGTCTGTTCCGGCACCGTCGTGGGTCGGGACGACGCCACCAAGACGGTCGATGTCGAACTGGTGGCGACGCGCGTGGGCGGCGGTGCCGCGATCAAGGGCTCCGCGACGTTCGCCGTCGAGTAGCGACCCGACCCGACTTCATCGGCGGTGCCGGTCATCGCAGCTAGGCCTTGGAGAGGAAGCTCCAGGTGAAGGTGCCCGGCTCGGCGCCCTGGCTGCCCTGAAGGCGGTAGTCGACCCGGACGGTCACGGGACCGGTCGGATATTCGGAGACGTCGGTGTTCTCGCCCGGCTTGAACGTGAGCTGGCCGAGGCCGGGCACGAACCGGACCTGGTCGAACGGGATCGGGGTGCAGTCAGTGGGGTTGGGGCCACAGATCGTGAGGTCGCCGATCAGGTCGTCCTTGAGGTCCACGGTGATGGGGGTGTTGGGCGGGACGATCGCGCCTTGCGGCGGGCTGAAACCCTGCACTTCTTTGGGTTGACGGTCGCTCGAGAGCAGGTTCGACGTGTCGGCACTCCCGATGGCGCCGGCGATGAGCGCGGCAACGACGAACAGGCCACCCCCGACGATTGCGACCCGTTTGGGGTGACGGAACAGCGGCGGCTTGGTGCGTGCCGGGGCCGGGTTCGAAGTCGTACGGGCGGGAGTCTGGGGACCGTCATCCACGAGAGGCACGGTACTGCGCGTCCGGTGCTGCGCGGCCATCAGCTCGCGAGGGTCGACGGTCACATTCGCGCGCTCCGAGAGGTACGCGCGTTCGGGTGCCGCCGATCCGGACATACCGGCCGGTACCGTGGGGGGATGGCCGGAAGCACGGTTGCCGACCTCGTCGGTCGTGTGCTCGCTGGCCGCTACCGCCTGCTTGGCGCCATTGGTTCTGGTTCGAGCGGACGCGTGTACGTGGCCGACGACGTTCGCCTTCGCCGTCGCGTCGCGGTGAAGGTGCTTCATGCTGCCCTGGCCGAGGACGCCGGGTTCCTGCGGCGATTCCGCTCCGAAGCGCAACTCGCGGCCTCGTTGCACCACCCGAACGTGATGGCGGTCTACGACTGGGGCGAGGACGGCGTGCCGTTCATGGTCCTCGAACTCCTCGCCGGCGGCTCACTGCGCAGCATGCTCGACCGGGGCACCCGGCTCACGCCGGCCCAGACCGCGCACGTGGGTGGCCAGGTGGCGGGCGCCCTCGACTACGCGCACAGCCGGGGCCTCGTGCACCGCGACATCAAGCCCGCCAACCTGTTGTTCGACGAGCACGGCATCGTCCGGGTGGCCGACTTCGGCCTCGCCCGGGCACTGGCGGAGGCGAGTTGGACCGAACCGGCCGGCACCATGCTCGGCACCGCGCGGTACGCGGCGCCCGAGCAGGCCACCGGCGCGGCGCTCGACGGGCGGGCCGACATCTACGCGCTCGGCCTCGTGATGGTGGAGAGCGTGACCGGCACGGTGCCGATGGTGGGCGACTCTCCGATGGGCACGCTCGGGATGCGCCAGACCTCGACCATCGCGGTGCCCGACACGCTCGGTCCGCTGGTCCCGATCGTGCAGCGCGCGTGTGCGGCCGACCCGGCCGAGCGCTACCCGTCGGCCGACGAGATGCGAGCGGCGGTGGCCGAGGCCGCGGAGGCGCTCCCGCCGCCGGGACCACTCGCACTGGCGGGCCTCGGTGAGGTCAGCGACGACCCGCATCCGACGCAGGTGGTGCAGTCGCGCACCCAGTCGCCGTTGTTCGACCAGGACGAAACGGCGGCCACCGCGGGACGGCGCGCGCCGGCCGCCGCTGCGGCGCGGGTGGCCCAACGCCGCCGGTCGGTCGGGCCGTTGGTGCTCGCGACCGTCGTGATCGTGGCCGTGGCGGCGGTCGCATTCGTCTTCGCTCGTCCCACTGCGGGACCGACGCGGACCGTTCCCCTACTCGTCGGGTTGCAGCAACCCGATGCCAAGAGCAAGGCCTTCGACGACAAGTTCCTGTTCTCGTTCGAGGAGCGCCGGTCGGACGATCCGAAGGGTCACGTCATTGCCCAGAGCCCCGAGCCAGGCGGGTTCCTGAGCCAGGGTTCGACGATCCACGTGGTGATTTCGAAGGGTCCCAAGCCGATTGCGATCCCGGCGGTGGTGGGCAAGACCGAAGCCGAGATGCACGTGCTGCTCGACCCACTCTTCGTCCCGGTGGTCAAACCTCGACCGAACGAGCGGGTGCCCGCGGGTCACGTGGTGCGCACCGACCCGGTCGGCAAGGCGCAACCCGACGACACGATTCTCGTGGTGGTGTCGAGTGGTCCGCGGCCGCGAGTGGTTCCCAACGTGGTCGGCCGGAGCTACGACGAAGCCGTCGCCGCGTTGAAGGTCGTCCAACTCGGCGCGCAGCGCGTCGACGAGTTCAGCGACACGGTGGCGAGCGGCAAGGTGATCCGCACCGAACCCGCCACCGGTGCCGAGGCGGCGCGTGACTCGGCGGTCAAGGTCGTCGTGAGCAAGGGCCGTGACCTGGTGGTCATCCCGAACTTCGTCGGTATGACGATCGAGGAGGCCACCAACGCGGCCACGACGGCCGGCGTCGAGGTCAATGCGTCGGGGGTCTTCACGAAGAAGCGCAAGGTGCTGGCCCAGGCGCCGCCGGCGGGTGGCGACAAGGTGCCGCGCGGCACCGTGGTGACCATCTTCTTCGGGTGACCCACGCGCCTCGGTAGCATCCGCCGGTCTCGGATCCCAGCAGTAGGAGAGAACGGTCATGGGTGCACTCGACGGTCGCGTGGCGATCATCACCGGAGCGGGCCGCGGGCTCGGACGTGAACATGCGCTCCTCTTCGCGGCCGAAGGCGCGAAGGTCGTGGTCAACGATCTCGGTGGCGAAGCCGACGGCAGCGGTGGCGACACCACCCCGGCGCAGCAGGTGGTGGCGGAGATCGAGGCCATGGGCGGCGAGGCGATCGCCAACGGCGACAATGTGGCCGATTGGGACGGTGCGCAGCGGCTGGTGAACATGGCGATCGAGACCTTCGGCGACCTGCACGTGCTGGTGAACAACGCGGGCATCCTGCGTGACCGCGTGGTGGTCAACATGACCGAAGCCGAGTGGGACTCGGTGATCGCAGTGCATCTCAAGGGCCATTTCTGCCCGACGCGCATGGCCGCGGCCTACTGGCGGGAGCAGTCGAAGGCGGGCAAGACGGTGAACGCCTCGATCATCCACACGTCGTCGACCTCGGGCTTGTTGGCCAACCCCGGTCAGGCGAACTACGGCGCCGCCAAGAGCGGTATCGCCACACTGTCGCAGATCTGCGCCAAGGAGTTGGTTCGGTACGGCGTGCGCTCGAACGCGATCGCTCCCGCGGCGCGTACCCGGCTCACCGAAGCCACCCCTGGTTTGGGCGAGGCGGTCAAGGCACCGCAGGACGCCGCCGCGTTCGACGTGTGGAACCCGGGCAACGTCTCACCGTTCGTCGCCTATCTCGCCACCGCCGACTGTCCCTTCAACGGCGAGGCGTTCCTGGTGCAGGGCGGGACGGTGCAGCGGTTCCAGCCCTGGTGGCTCTCGGAGAAGATCGACAAGGGTGACCGTTGGACCGTGGCCGAGCTCGCGGATCGGGCCGGAGAGTTGCTGCCGCCGACGTGACTTCCGCGCGTCGCCGACGTGCGCTCCGAACTCGACCCTCACGCCGTGTGGTGTGGGGGTCGAGTTGCGTGTGGCGCAGGTGACCGATGTGGTTCGCGGGGCCAGAAGCCCACTCTGGGTGATCTGGTCGACTTGCCACGCTTCGTGAGGTCTCGCGCCGCGCTCTGGGTCGATCGACTCCTCGTCAGTGCGGTCCGCTCCGGGTTTCGTGCCCCATTTTGTCCACTCTCCGTGGTGGAAATGGTCCGATGAGCCCCCTTGCCTGTTCGAGGATTCTCCCGATAATGACTGCGGAGAGTGAACCTCATCCCGAGGTTCGTGCGGAGGACCACATGCGTAGGCCGGCGAAAGGTGCGACGACCCACCCGACCCAGGCTCGCCCGGGTATGGGATACGGCCGTCCACTTCGCCCGACTCCTGTGCCGGTCGATCGAGTGGAACTCACCGCCGCGCTCAACGCGTTCCTGCGCACCGACGACACCGCGACCACCGACACTCGGTCCTCGGTGAAATCTTCCGACTCCGTGGCGTAGCGCACACCGCGTCATTCGGAGTGCAGTTGACCGCGCACTTCGCCCCATCGGCGCGTTCGTCCTGACCCGTTCCGGGCGGCGCTTCGGGTTCACCGTTGGCGGGACATCGCGGACGATGGTGCGCCGCGCGGGAAGGTCAGTCCGAGTCAGTCGTCGTTGTTGATCGTGCCGGTACCGCTGAACCGACGGAGCACCACTCCCACGGGATTGCTCAGCGTGATGTGGATCGTCTCGTTGGCCTCCGGAGTCGTGTCGGCGAAGATCGGGATCGAGATCGTCGCCCGGTTCGAACCAGCCGCGATACTCACCGTCCCCGAGGTCGCGGTGTAATCGACGCCCGCGGTGGCCGTGCCGTCGCTGGTGGCGAAGGTGGCGCTGGTGGCGTGCGTGCTCGTGTTCGAGAGCGTGACGGTCACCCGCAGGGTCCGGGTCCCGGTGGTCCCTTCCTCGATGGCCGCGTTGCCGACCGACATCTGGACGCCGGTCTCCACATCGTCGTCGATGATCGACCCTGCCACCGATTTGCGGCCCAAGTTCGCGCCACTGGGCGCGCTGAGGGTCACGGCGAACTTCTCGGTCGGCTCGACGGTGTTGTCGCCGCGAACGGGCACGAAGATCGAACCCGTCGTCGCTCCGGCCGGGATCGACACCGTGCCGGACACCGCGGTGTAGTCGGTGGGGGCGACCGCGGTGCTGTTCCCCGTCGCGTAGTGGGCCGTGACGGTGTGCGTGGTGGGCGCGGAGAGGGCGACGTTGAAGCGGAGGTTGCGGTAGCCGCTCTTGCCTTCCACCACGCTCGCGCCACCGACCGAGATCGTGGGGCTGACGTTCCAGCCGGTGTCAGCGAAGATCCCGAGCGTGACCGGGCCGGGCGAATGGATGACCTCGTTGGCGCCGATCGAAGGGGTCATCAGGGAATTGGCGTTCCCGGCGGGATAGGTGGCGTCGTCGAGGTGCGAGTAGCTGGAGCCTGGTTGCCATGTGGCCGGTGCGAACAAGCGGGGTGCAGTCCCTCCGTTCGCGGCGGTGGCCTCGGGACCGGTGAACCGAACGGTGGTTCCCTGGAGCGCACTCCCGAGCGCCGCGGAGTTGTCGGGGAACGCGAGGAGCGAGGTGCCGTTGCTCGTGGTGAACCGGTCGTAGACGAACGGGCTGCCGCTGCCTTCACAGCAGGTGCCGATCCCGGAGTTCACATTCATGATGCCGAGGAAGCCGAGGCCGTGGCCGAGTTCGTGCAGCACGACGCTGGCGAAGTCGATCTTTCCCGCGGTGTTGCCGTCGGTGCCGAAGTAGAACCCGGGCAAGGAGAACGTCGACGAGAACTGGGCGTCAATGTCGGCGTGGGTGCCGTCGAGGTCACTGCCGTGCAGGGCGTTGGCGAGGGCAACGGGGTACCACGTGCCAGCCTGCGGTGCGCCCGAGAAGTCACGGAACGCGTTGCTCGGCCCGGCGCTGCCGAGCACCCCTGGCGAGAGCGCCGTGAAGCTCGCGTTGATCACGATCGGCACCGACGAGCTGACGAGGTTCGACCACTGGTTGACGGCGTACTGGAACGCGGCCTTGGCGGCCGGGTTGGCGTTGAAGCCGGCGTCGTAGTTGACGACGAAGTTGCTGCTTGCGCTCGACGCGTGGATCCCGCCTGCGGCCGGGGCCGGCGCGCCGGCCACGAACGTGGGCTGCGCGGGCGTCGGGCCCAACACGACCGGAACCGGCGTCACCGGGCGCGACTCGACGGCCGGTGCCGCTGCGGCGGTCGCCGTGGGCGCGGCCAGTGCGGAGAGGCCACCGACCGCGGCCGCCAATGTGCCGAGAATCGCGCAGAAGCGGCGACTTCTACCTGGAAACGTCATCAGCGGCCTTTCATCGGGAATCACCGATTTCGGCACGAGTGCACACCGACTTGAGATCAGTGATGCCGATGATTCATTCGTCCTGCCGGCGCAGGCGCGCCGACTGCCATCAGATCACAGAACCAGGCCAGCAGGACGGCAATGACCGCGCCGCCGATCATGACCTCGGTGATGGTCATACCGAGGCCCGAGATCAGCCATCCACCGAGGGCGACGCCGATCGGGACGGTGCCACCGAAACTCATGACCCACAAGGCCATGACCCGACCGCGCACCGCGTTGTCGAGGTGTTCCTGGAGCACCGTCGACAGCGAAGTGATGACGAGGAAGTACGCGAAGCCGAGGGCGGGTGCCACGGCGAAGGCCATCGGGACCGATCGCACGAATGCGAACGCGGCCAGCAGCACTCCGAAGAGCGCGAGCGACCATCGGGTGATCAACGCCTTCGAGTGATGGGCCAGGAACGTGCCGACCGTGAGGGCGCCGAGCGAGGCGCCGAGCGCCCAGACGCCGTAGAGCATGCCGTAGGTGAGTTTCTGGTTCTCCGAGATGCCGAAGTTGACCTGAGCGACGTCGGGGAACAGGCCGACGTACATCAGCGAGAAGAACGAGAACGTGAACATCGTGATGAAGATCCGGCGGAGCAACAGGTCGTTCCATGCGATGCGCGCGCCCGAGAACACCTTCTCGAGTGGCTTGCCCTCGACCGGATTCGGGTTACGGGCGTCGTACTTCGCGAGCACGAGGCCGGCGACCGCGAATGCGTACGTGGCGGCGTTGATGGCGAAGACCCAACCGATGCCGAGCACCGCGTACAGCGCACCACCGATGGCGGATCCGATGACTCGCGACAGGTTCATCTGCACCGATTGCAGCGAGACCGCGCCGGGCAGGTCCTCGCGCGGCACGAGCGTGGGGAGGATCGCGCCCATGGCGGGCGCGTTGAGTGCGTTGAAGACACCGATCGCGAGCACGCACAAGAAGATCGTCGTCTGGTTCGGTGGGTCGATCACCGCGAGTCCGGCCAGGACGAACGACAGCAGCATCTGCATGGTCTGCATCGCGACCAGATACCGGCGCCGGTCCACCATGTCGGCGATGACGCCCCCGATCTGACTCAGGAACAGGAGCGGGCCCAGCTGCGCGAAATAGATGAGCCCGACGTAGCCGGCGTCGTGACCGCTGATCCGGTAGGCGAACACCCCGAGGATGACGTTCTGCATCCAGGTGCCGATGTTGGAGAGGAACGTGCCGCCCCAGACGAGCCGGAAGTCGCGATGGCGGAGCGCGGCCCCGGCCGTTCCGCGCTTCAGTGCGCGATCGCCGTCGACGATCGCCTCGGTTGCGTTGTCCGCCTCCGGGTCGTGCACGCGTCGGATCTGCATGATCGGCGCACCCTACGGGAGCCCGTGCAGGTGGTCCTCCGCGCGCGCCGGTTCATAACCGCGTGGTGACCAAGTTCACCCGGTGGCCGCGATCGCAGAGCGCTTGCTCGCTGCCCGACCAGCTGGAAGGGTGTCGCGACCCGGCAAGAGGAGGCGAGCGTGGACACCTGGAACATGATCGATGCGGAGCGCACCGAGTTCGCCGACCTGTGCGACGGCCTGACGCGGGCGGAGTGGGACACGCAGAGCCTGTGCACCAACTGGCGGGTGCGGGACGTGGTCGGTCACCTTGCCGGCGGCGCCAACCTGTCGATGGGCAAGGCGATGGTCGAGCTGGCCCGGTACCGGTTCCGCATCGGACCCATGATCGAGGGCACCGCGATCACGGCGGGGAGTGCGCCGACCGACGACCTCGCTCGCGCGATGCGCGCCGCGGTCGGCGCGCGGAAGACGCCACCCGGGGTGAAGCCAGAGGGTGTGTTGACCGACACGATCGTCCACCAACAGGACGTACGACGCGCGATCGGCGTGCCGCGCGTCATCGCCGACGATCGGCTGACGCTCGCGCTCGATTCGATCAAGGACGTGACGAACGGTCTGCTCCCGGGGAAGCAGCGGGTGGCCGAACTCGCGCTCCGGGCGACCGACGTGGACTGGTCGGCGGGCCCGGCCGGCGCACCCGAGGTCAGCGGGACCGGCGAGGCACTGCTGCTCGCGATGTGCGGCCGGCCGGCTGCACTGGCCGACCTCTCGGGTGCGGGACTCGAGACGCTCCGCGCGCGGATCAGCTGAACGCGAACGACCCCACGCCGAGGGCGTGGGGTCGCACGGAAATCGAAAGGGGACCGCTCAGGCGGTCATCTCCTGGATGGCGTCGGTGAGCGCCTGATTGCCGGCGGGTCCACCACCCTGCTGGGCCATCATCAACTTGGTCATGTCGCCCTGGACCTTGACCTTGCCGGCCATGAAGGCCTGCATCCCCGCCTGCTGGTTGCCGGAGATGAAGACGTCCTTGGCGGTCGCGTAGTCCGTCGTCAAGGTGACGTCGGCCGCGTCGTCGAGGCCCTGGCCCATCTCGCCCTTGCCGTCCCGGGCGCCCATGTGCATTTCGCGCTCACCCCATGGCGTGTCGGTCACGACGAGGTTCAGCACCATGTTCTGGGTGGTCGGCGCGTCGGCACCGTGCTCCTCCATCAGCGCAGTGACGGCGGTGAACCACTCGTCGGAGAGAAACTCGGACTTCGCCACGATGGGCCTCCTGGAAATTTGCTCGGGTCGGGTCGGAGGACAATACCGAGGGCGACTCGGTGGCGTCGACCACTCAGAGCGCGGAGGCGAGGGCGGTCGGCCCGAGCCGGGGCCCGAGCCGCCCGCGACGGAGTCGCATGAGTGGGTAGCCGGAGGCGAGGGCGTGAGTGCTCGCGGTCGGTCCGGTTCGGCCCGAGCCGGGGCCCGAGCGGCCCGCGACGGAGTCGCATGAGCGGATAAGGCGTCTACATTGCGGCGATGGCCGACAGCGCCCGCGCCGAGCGCATCTCGTCTCATGAACGCAATCCCAAGTGGCAGAGCGCGCCGCTCGTCATCGACATGTCGATCTGCATCAACTGCGATACGTGCATCCGGCATTGCCCGCCGCAGTTCGGTGCGATCTTCAACCACGGGATCGACGTCATCATCCTCCCGGAGCTGTGCTCGGGATGTGGGAAGTGCCTGCCGCCGGTGTGTCCGGTGAACTGCATCTTCGAGGATCCTGACTGGAACCCGTCACCCGCGGACTGGTGGGAATACCCTGGCCGGCGCGACGACCCGTACCGCTGACCGGCCCACCGGGCGGAGTCCCGAGCGGCGCGAAACGGTCGGAGAGCCCACGGACCCGGGTCCCTAGACTCGCCCGCTCATGGCTGACCCAGATTCCCGAGCCCCCACCTCCCGCGCGCCCATATCCAGGGCCGACGTGGAGCACGTCGCCAAGTTGTCGCGCCTCGCGCTGACCGACGACGAGATCGAACACATCACGAGTGAACTCGCGGGCATCCTCGGCCACGTACGCGACATGGAGGCGCTGGATCTGGCGGACATCCCGCCGACGGCGCACCCGCTCCCGCTCCAGAACGTGTTGCGCCCCGATGAGGTCCGTCCCGGTGTGGATCGGGACGAGGTGTTGGCGATGGCGCCCGCCGCCGAAGACGGTCGGTTCCGGGTGCCGCGCATCCTGGGGGAGGCACCGTGACCGCGCTCGAGATCGCCGCCGCGGTGCGATCGGGGACGCGCACCGCACGATCGGTCGTCGAGGAGGCCCTCGCCACCATCGCGACGCGTGAAGCGGAACTGCACACGTGCAACGCCGTGCTCGGAGACGTTGCCCGCGCTGCGGCCGACGCGATCGACGCGGCCGTCGCGCGCGGTGAGGACCCGGGACCGCTCGCGGGGGTCCCCATCGCACTCAAGGACAACCTCTGTACCCAGGGCATCCCCACCACCTGCTCGTCGAAGATCCTCGACGGCTGGCGTCCGCCGTACACGGCGACGGTGGTCGAGCGCATCACTGATGCCGGTGGTATCCCGATCGCCAAGACCAATCTCGACGAGTTCGCGATGGGTTCTTCCACCGAGAACTCTGCGTTCGGCGTCACGCGTAACCCGCACGACCCGACACGGGTCGCGGGCGGTTCCAGTGGGGGCTCGGCGGCCGCGGTCGCCGCCGGGTTCGTCCCGCTGGCGCTCGGTTCGGACACGGGTGGGTCGATCCGCCAGCCGGCCGCACTCTGTGGGGTCGTCGGCGTGAAGCCCACCTACGGACGGGTCAGCCGATACGGCCTCATCGCGTTCGCGTCGAGCCTCGACCAGATCGGCCCGTTCGCGACGACGGTCGACGACGCCGCGCTCCTGCTCGAGACCATCTGGGGTCACGACCGCATGGACTCCACCTCGATCGCATCGACCCCCGATCCGCTGACCGGTGGTGCAGACGTGAGTGGACTGCGTATCGGGATCGTCTCCGAACTGACCGACGTCGACGGCATCGCCCCCGAAGTCCGTGCTGCCGTCGAGCGTGCGGGCGTCGCGCTCGAGGCCGCGGGCGCGACGGTCGATCGCGTATCGGTCCCGAGCTGCACCTACGGCCTCTCGGCCTACTACCTGATCGCGCCGGCGGAGGCGTCGTCGAACCTCGCTCGGTACGACGGTGTGCGGTACGGACTGCGTGAGGACGGCGTCGACGTGGCCGACATGAACGCGCGTACCCGCGCGGCCGGATTCGGTCCGGAGGTGAAGCGCCGCATCATGCTCGGCACGTACGCGCTCTCCGCCGGGTACTACGACGCGTATTACGGCCAGGCGCAGAAGATCCGCACGCTGATCATCCGCGACTTCGCCGCCGCCTACGAGCGCTTCGACGTGTTGTTGTCGCCGACCTCACCGACCGAGGCGTTCGCCATCGGTGAGAAGGCGGCCGACCCGCTCGCGATGTACCTCTCCGACGTCTGCACCATCCCGACGAATCTCGCGGGCCACGCAGCGATGACCGTGCCCTTCGGTACCGGCGCGGCGGGGCTCCCCGTCGGAGTGCAGGTGTTGGCTCCCGCGCTGGGAGAGCCGGTGATGTTCCGCGCCGCCCGCGCCCTCGAAGCCGCCGCCTCGTGAAGGACAGATCAGAGCAAGAAGTGCGTGAGGGCGCGGTTGAAGGTGTCGGCGGCTTCCCACTGGAGGAAGTGGCCGGCGCCGGGCACCACGAACGGTCCGATGCACTCCGTGAACGCCACCGCACAGCGGTCCGGGAAGCTGCGGGGGACCACGTTGTCCTCCGGCCCGTAGAGCACGAGCGTCGGGACGTCGTTGGTCTCGAGGAAACGCGGCAGCTCCGTGAACGGGCGGGCGCCGGTCGACGATTCGTAGATGCCGAAGCTGGCGCGGAGTTTGGCGCCGTCGGCGAAGGGTTCGGTCATGAAGTCGACGGCCTCGGCGCCGAATGCGGTCGGCGAGCCCCACAGCCGGTGGCCGTACATGCCCGCCACGTACGCGCGACGCCGCGCCGGCGTGTCGAGCTCCGCGGCGAGTGCGTCGGCGTCGGTGGCCTGCCGGATGAAGTAGTCGGCCGTCGCTCGCGTCGCGCGGTCGGGGTCCGCTGGGATGCCCGCGGCCTCGTACTCCCCGTTCGTCAACACCGGGGTGAGCGTGTTGAAGAAGCACAGCTTCGGAACGAAGCCGGCGTAGCGCAGGGACAGGTCGTACACGATCGGACCACCCGCATCGCCGCCGGCCGCAAAGCACGTGGTGTGACCGAGTTCCTCGTGCACCAGCGCGTAGAGGTCGATCGCGAAGGTGGCGACGTCGTAGTGGTCGTCGGGCGCCAGGGCGCTGTCGCCGAAACCGCGCAGGTCGGGTGCGATCACCTCGAAGCCCGCGGCGACGAGTGGCTCCACGTTGCGCCACCAGATACGCCGCGTCTCGGGCCAGCCGTGCACGAGCAGGAGTGGGACCCCGCCGATGCCCTCCCGCAGGTAGGCGAGGGTCGCGCCGGTGGAGAGAGTGGCGTGATGCGTCGCGAACCGCTGCGGATTCAAATCGTCGTTCATGGATCGGGAGTTTGACATGGAGTACGAAGCAGTCATGGGCCTCGAGGTCCACGTGGAGTTGGCGACGGCGACCAAGCTGTTCTGCGGCTGCCCGAACGAGTTCGGATCCGAGCCCAACACCAACGTGTGCCCGGTGTGTCTCGGGCTGCCGGGGGCGCTGCCGGTGCTGAACGAGAACGTGGTGGAGTTCGCGCTCCGGATCGGCGAGGCCTTCCACTTCGACGTTCCGGAGCGGTCGATCTTCCACCGGAAGAACTACTTCTATCCGGACATGCCGAAGGACTTCCAGACCTCGCAGTACGACGAGCCGATCTGTGCGGACGGGTACCTCGACGTCGAGGGCACGCGCATCCGCATCGAGCGGGCGCACATGGAAGAGGACACCGGCAAGACCACCCATGTCGGTGGTGGCGGCCGTATCCACGACGCCGATCACAGCCTCGTCGACTACAACCGCGCCGGCGTGCCGCTCATGGAGATCGTGAGCCGACCCGACATCCGGAGCGCCGAGCAGGCGAAGGGATACGTCTCCGAGCTGCGCGCGGTCCTCGAAGCGATCGGCGTCTCCGACGTGAAGATGGAAGAGGGCTCGATGCGCGTCGACGCCAATGTTTCGGTGCGCCCGGTGGGCACCGAGACGCTCGGCACGCGCGCCGAGATCAAGAACATGAACTCGGTGCGATCCCTGGGGCGCGCCATCGAATACGAGATCGAACGCCAGGTGGAGCTGGTCGAGTCCGGTGGTCGTGTCGTGCAGGAGACCCGCCACTGGGACGAGTCGGCCGGGATCACCCACGGCATGCGCTCCAAGGAAGGCTCGGAGGACTACCGGTACTTCCCTGAGCCCGATCTCGTCCCCGTCGTGCCGACCGACGCCATGCGCGAGCGGGCGCGGACTGCGATCGGCGAACTCCCGGCCGCTCGGCGGGCGCGGTTCACCGACGAGTGGGGTGTCAGCGAGACCGACGCCCGCACCCTGATCGAGAGTCCGGGCCTCGCCGATTTCGCCGAGGCCGCGGTCGCCGCCGGTGCGTCCGGCAAGGACGTGACCAACTGGACCAACGGCGAGATCCTCGGGTACCTGAACGAGACGGGGCTGTCGCCGGCAGTGCTCCCGCTGACGCCGGACGCCCTCGCCGAGTT